>NZ_JAQDKN010000004.1:39366-268272 GCF_027662015.1 Coprococcus sp. AM100_B19A | reverse complement strand
CGAACGGTACGCACGGTGGTGTGAGAGGACGGCGGTTAGTCACCGCCTCCTACTTGATTTTTCAAAACTTTTTTGAAAAACTTTTCTATTCCGTTTGGCAAATTTGCGGCACGTCCGTGGAAGGCAGCCGAAAGGGGATAAATAACCCGCCCCCGGGACGAAAGGGGGTGAGAACATGGATTACCCTAATCGGTTGGAATGGCAGACGAGATGTGAGTTTAACGCGTACTGCAAACACACGCTACGCAACGAACTGATTGACGCCTGCCGGGAAAGCAAAAGTCGGCGAAAGCACGAAGTCAACTTTTCAGACCTTGCCCCGCATGAGGAAAAGCAGCTTTATATCGTTGACAGATATTTTGTCAATGAGGACGAGGACGCTTTTTGTGCGGGCGGTTTGAAGATTACGGCGAAGCTGCTTGCCGAAGCAATGCACTCCCTGCCGGAAGAAAAACGGCAAGCCGTTTTACTGTATTACTTTTTCAGCATGACCGACGCTGAAATCGCGGAGCTTATGAAAGTACCCCGCAGCACAGTACAGTATAGACGGACAAGCTCTTTTGAACTGCTAAAACGATATTTGGAGGAACGCGCTGATGAATGGAACGAATTGTAATGACAATGAGCGCGGCTTATTACCCTACCCGGTCATTTTAGCCGCGACAAAGGGCGACCCCGACGCCATGAAAATTGTGGTGCAGCACTACCAAAGCTACATAGCCCACCTGTCTATGCGGAAAATCCGTGACGAAAGCGGCAATACCTATTACGGCGTAGACGAGGACTTGCGGGAACGGCTGCAAGCAAAGCTCATGCGGGCTGTCCTATCCTTTAAGACAGAGAAGTAAAAACGCGAAGTGTTCCACCCCTTTCCGCTTTGCGTATTCCTGTCTTTTGAACCTTGAAAAAGAAAGCGACGCAAGATAACGGCGACGCAGCATAGGGCAAATCAGATACGTTCCTTTTGCGTCGAGCCATGCGGCGGGTGCGCCATGACGCATTCCCGGCGGGATTTCCCCGCTCCGGATTGCTGAGCGATTAACACCGACACCGGAAAACAGGTAAAGCAGCCTGTCGGCGATAACGCGCAAAATACATAATGATACTCCCTTATCGCCATAGTCCGAGCGTTAGAAGCGTCGCAGGCAATGGGTAGGGCTGCGCGAGAACCGCGCAGGGGTGCAATTCCCGTGAGGTTAAGAAACTAATTGACCGTCTGATTAAAGCTCCTTTATAAATTACCGGGAATAGTGGACTTGCCACTATTCATAAACTGAACTATTAAACGAGCGAAAGAAAGGGGGCTTTTCTTTTGTCGCAAAATCAATCTTCCGTTACCACAACGGAACACAAAATTGGAAAAGTTACTTATCTTGTATGTTCGGCGCAGAGTGAACGAGCGACGGATACACTCGATAAAAAGATAAAAAAGCTCATTCGTAAAGATATGGAGCTAAACGCCGCAAACGCCCGAAAATAGGGCGTTTTTTCATATTTAGGACATGACTTTAGCAGCGGTTCATGGTATAATTTTATCAGTACAAATACCATGCTTGTCTGCTGTCAGAGAGGAGGACAAAATGTTACAGGCAGACAAGATAACCGCTTTATATTGCAGATTAAGTCAAGAGGATATGCAAGCCGGAGAAAGCGAAAGCATACAGAACCAAAAGCTAATTTTACAGAAGTACGCAGACGACCACCATTTTTTCAATACGCGCTTTTTCGTTGATGACGGATTTTCCGGTGTAAGTTTTGAGCGTGAGGGGCTTCAATCCATGCTCCGCGAGGTAGAAGCCGGAAACGTGGCAACGGTCATAACAAAAGACCTCTCCCGTCTTGGACGTAACTATCTTAAAACCGGGGAGCTTATCGAAATTGTTTTCCCGGAATACGAAGTGCGCTATATCGCCATTAACGACGGTGTAGATACAGCAAGGGACGACAACGAATTTACCCCGCTGCGAAACTGGTTTAATGAGTTTTACGCTCGCGATACTTCAAAGAAAATTCGGGCGGTCAAACAGGCAAAGGCGCAGAAAGGCGAGCGCGTCAATGGCGAAGTGCCTTACGGCTACATAGCTGACCCTAACGACCGCAATCATTTATTGCCCGACCCGGAAACAGCACACGTTGTAAAACAGATTTTTGCTATGTATGTGCGCGGCGACCGTATTTGTGAAATACAGAACTGACTGCGAGAGCATGAAATACTGACCGTTTCCGAAATGCGTTATCGTCGTTCCGGGAGCTGCCGCCACCCGCGCCCACACCCGAACTGTATTTACAACTGGCCGGATAAGACGCTGTATGACATTCTTAGCCGTAAGGAATATTTGGGGCATACTATTACAGGCAAAAGCTATAAGGTATCTTACAAATCAAAAAAGACAAAGAAGAACCCGGAAGAAAAGCAATACTTCTTCCCTAACACACATGAACCTTTGATTGATGAAGAAACCTTTGACCTTGCACAGAAACGGATTGCTACCAAACATCGCCCTACGAAAGTAAACGAAATCGACATTTTTTCGGGACTTCTCTTTTGTGGAGATTGCGGCTACAAAATGTATTTGCAGCAGGGAGCCGGAACATTGGAACGCAAACACGCTTACACTTGCGGGAAATACCGAAACCGTATCAGAACCGGGGAGCTTTGCACCACGCATTATATCCGTAAAAGCGTATTGAAAGAACTTGTCCTTGCCGACCTGCAACGGGTACTGTCCTATGTGCAGACCCATGAACAGGCATTTATCCAAACGGCGAATGAGTGCAGCGAGCAAGCCATGAAGAAAACAATGGCGCAGCAGCACAAGGAGCTTGACAAGGCACAGGGCAGAATGAGCGAATTAAACGTCTTATTCCGTAAACTGTATGAGGACAACGCTTTAGGGAAACTCTCTGATGAACAGTTTGCTTTCTTGACTTCCGGCTATGATGAAGAAAAAAAGACGCTGACGCGACGTATCGCGGAATTGACACAGGAGCTTGACACCGCCGCCGAGCGCAGCGCAGACGTGAAAAGGTTTGTTACCCTTGTCCGTAAATATACGGCGATTGAGGAATTGACTTACGAGAACGTCCATGAATTTATCGACCGTATTCTTATTCACGAACTGGATAAGGAAACGAACACCCGAGAAATTGAAATCTTTTATAGCTTTGTCGGCAGAGTTGATACAGGCGACAAGCCAACCGAAAGTATCTCCTATTTCAGACAGATAGGAGCCGACGTAAAGAGTTATGCTATCTAACATATATCAAAAAGAGGTAAGATAACCGCCCCTACAAAAAAGGTTACGTTATCTTACCTCAACAAAGTTACGCCCTGTGTAACCGTCATTTTTCAAAAGATTGTTTGTAAAAAATTTGTAATTCTAAAAATTCATATAAACTGTAATCTATGTTATTCTATAGAAAAGTAAAAATACTGATGAAGAAAGCAGGAGGAAATTTATGAATATTGAATTAAATATTTTGGATTGGATCCAGACGTTGCATACGCCTTTTCTGGATAAAATCATGGTATTTATCACAAGACTTGGGGATGCAGGAATTATATGGATTGTGTTGAGCATAGTATTGCTTCTGATTCCTAAAACGAGAAAAAGCGGTGCGGTTATGGTGGTTGCTTTAGTAGTAGATGTATTACTTTGCAATATTGTCTTGAAAAATCTTGTAGCACGGACAAGACCATATGATGTGAATACAGGTGTACACCTTCTGGTAGCAAAGCTTCATGATTATTCTTTTCCGTCCGGACATACGGCAGCTTCGTTTGCTTCGGTAACAGCTTTGTACCTGGCAGGTGAAAAGAAGCTTTGGAAATTTGCGCTTGTGCTGGCATGTCTGATCGCAATATCGAGGTTATATCTGTATGTACACTATCCGACAGATGTTCTTGGAGGAATTCTGTTCGGTGTGATTTCAGGATATTTGGGATATCGCAAAGTATTGAAATGAAGATGACCAAAGATTACCGACCGGGAATTATATGGAAGTCAGTTGGTATAAGCATCATTTTACATGAATTTTACAAAAACAGTTCTTTAAGAAGGTAGATATGAAAGCGTATTCAGATGTATAATTAATTCTTAAGCGTAGCTATAAAATATTCAAATTAGCAAAAAGAGATAAGTAGACAAATGAAAAAGAAGCAGTTAAAACCAGAACCATATATGATGAACAGGGAACTGTCATGGTTAAAATTTAATGAGAGGGTATTAAATGAAGCAGGGAATCCGAGAGTACCTTTAGCAGAACGACTTACTTTTGCGTCTATTTATCAATCTAATCTGGATGAATTTTATATGGTGCGGGTAGGTACACTGATGGATCAGATGGAATCATCGGAAGTAGTCCGTGAGAATAAAACCAATATGACCAGCAAAGAGCAGGTAAAAGCGATCATTGATGCAACAAGAGAGCTTGATATAAAGAAAGCAGTTATTTACGAGCAGTTAATGGGAGAATTGGAACCGCAGGGAATCCGGATTATCAATTTCAACAAGCTTTCAGGAAAAGAAGGGGAATTACTGGAAACTTACTTTGATAATGAAATTGCACCATATCTGTCTGCAAATATCATCAGCAAACAGCAGCCGTTTCCATTCTTACAGAATAAAGAGATCTATGCGGTTGCACTGCTTGCAACGAAGGGTGGAAAGACAAAAACTGCGATCATTCCGTGTAGCAATAATGTGTTTAAGCGTCTGATCGATATCCCGACCAGACCGGGAACCTTTATGCTTTCGGAAGAACTGATCCTTCATTTTCTGCCGAAATTATTTAAAAAATATGAAATCAAAGAAAAATCTCTCCTGAGAATTACGAGAAATGCGGATATTGATACAGAAACCATTTATGATGAAGATATGGATTACAGAGACGCCATGGAAAATCTGGTAAAGCAGAGAAAACGTATGAATCCTGTCCGCATGGAATTCTCCAGAAAGATTAACAAAAAGCTGATCGCAGAGATCTGCAAATATATTCATATGGATAAAAACCACGTATTTATGTCGAGAGTACCACTTGATTTATCATTTGTATTTGCAATCCAGAATTATCTAAGAATGCAAGGAGCAGAAAAGGAAAAGCTGTTCTATCAGAAGAGGAGTCCGCGAATGACACCGCAGCTGAAAGAAAAAGAAAGTCTGATCGCACAGATTGAGCAGAAAGATGTTCTGTTATCTTATCCATTTGAAAATATTAAATCATTTACCAACCTGCTTTATGAAGCGGCAAGAGACGATTCTGTAGTGTCCATCAAGATGACCTTGTACCGTCTGGCAGTTCGAAGCCAGATCGTAGATGCTTTGGTTGAGGCAGCGGAAAATGGCAAAGAAGTGGTGGTACTGGTTGAACTCCGTGCAAGATTTGATGAAGAAAGTAACATTGAATATTCCAGAAAGCTGGAAGAAGCCGGATGCCGTGTAATTTATGGTTTGAATGGATTCAAGGTACATTCAAAACTTTGCCTGATCACCAGAAAGACAGATAAAGGTCTGGAATATATTACTCAGATCGGAACCGGTAACTATAATGAAAAGACTTCTACTTTATATACAGACCTGTCACTGATCACAGCAAAGCAGGAAATCGGAAAAGAAGCGGCAGAAGTATTTGCATGTCTGCTTCGCGGTGAGACGATAGAGGAAACGTACATCCTGCTGGTTGCACCGAAATGTCTCCAGAATAAAGTACTCGATATGATCGATGAGGAAATACGTCACGCAAAGAACGGGAAAGATGCGTATGTCGGAATCAAGATCAATTCACTGACTGATAAAGTGATCATTGAGAAGCTTGTGGAAGCATCACAGGTAGGTGTGAAGATTGAAATGATCGTCCGTGGAATCTGCTGTATGATTCCTGGTATCAAAGGATACACAGAAAATATTAAAGTAATCAGCATTGTCGGAAGATTTCTGGAGCATTCCCGTATTTATCGTTTCGGAACGCCGGACAGAGAAAAAGTGTATATTGCATCGGCTGATTATATGACGAGAAATACGCTCCGACGTGTGGAGGTTGCAGCTCCGGTTCTGGATGATACGTTGCGTGAAAGACTGGACTGGATGTTTGACACCATGATGAAGGATGATGAAAAAGGAAAAGAACTGACTGCAGACGGCGATTATGTAGATCGTGATATCAATGAAGAAAAGCTGGATTCACAGGAAGTGTTCTATGAGACGGCGTATAAAAATACGGAAAAGAAATAGTAGAGAATATTTGAGCAAAATAAACACAGCTGTAGAAATGATACAGCTGTTATAAAATCAGCAGATACAGTTGACAAAGAGGGACGTTTGTGATATTTTAATTAAGTCGCAAACGTCATATGGGGGATTAGCTCAGTTGGGAGAGCGCCTGCCTTGCAAGCAGGAGGTCACGAGTTCGAATCTCGTATTCTCCACTTTAGTGTATAGTGTAGTAGCATTGCTATTGCACTATTTTTGTGTATTTGACAAATTTATATATGTGCTTTATAATACACTTAACAGGAAAGTCGGAAGGTAACCGCAATTTACCCACTCCGGCGAAAATAATCTAGTTTAGAAAGTAGTCGTCAACTCGCCAAAAGTTTAGGACGGCTACTTTTTATGTGTATAATTAAGTATTGCAACAATAAGTACCGCAACGGATACGATGAGTTGTAATTCTTCATATGTACTCATTAGCACCACCTCCGACAGGCTCGGAGCGGGTGCAGCACGTCCCCCGGATTCCCGGTTAAATGTATTATGTTGATAAATATTATCATTTTTCAACTGCGCAGTAAAGCAAAATATAAAAAAGTTATAACTGAAAAATGTAATTAAAAATGCAGTTCGTGAAGAATTTTCAACCATTTATGCAAGCAGGCTTTTACAGCCTGCTTTCTGTGTTATGCTATTTTCAGCAGGAAAAGAAACAGAGATAGAATAAATAAGGTGGTTTCAAAATGAAAATGAAGTATGAGAATATCATAAAACAAATGACATTAGCAGAAAAAGCACGGATGATGTCAGGTAAAAATACATGGGAGACGGTAGATTTTGAAAAATATGGAATTCCATCGATGACAATGTCAGACGGGCCTCACGGGCTGAGAAGGCAGGCAGGAGCAGGGGATCATCTTGGATTAAACGCCAGCCTTCCGGCGACCTGTTTCCCGACGGCAGCAGGCGTTGCAAACAGCTGGGATGAGGCACTTGGAGAAGAAATCGGAGAGGCACTTGCGGAAGAAGCAGTTACCATGGGGGTCAATGTGATCCTTGGACCGGGACTGAATATCAAGAGAAGTCCACTGTGCGGAAGAAACTTTGAATATTTTTCAGAGGATCCGTATCACGCAGGAAAGATGGCAGCAGCCTATGTGCGTGGAATCCAGAGTAAAGGAATCGCCGCATGTCCAAAGCACTTTGCGGCAAACAGCCAGGAGCTTCGCCGTATGGCGAATAATTCTGTAGTTGATGAAAGAACATTCCGTGAAATCTATACCACCGGATTTGAGATTGCAGTCAAAGAAGGAAAATCAAAATCGATCATGTCTTCTTATAATGAAGTGAATGGTATTTATGCAAATGAAAACAGCCATATGCTACAGGAAATCCTTGTGGATGAATGGGGATTTGATGGCTTTGTAGTTTCTGACTGGGGTGGAAGCAACGATCATGCGCTGGGTGTAAAGAACGGAAGTCATCTGGAAATGCCGGGAACCGGGAAATCCGGTATGCGTGACATTATCCGTGCAGTGGAGAACGGAGATCTGGAAGAATCTGTGCTGGACCAGAGACTGGATGAGCTGTTAAATGTAATCTTTGCAACCCATCAGGCAACTGAGGATGCAAAAGGAAAGCAGTTTGATATAGAAGCACATCATAAGCTCGCAAGAAAAGCAGCGGAGGAAAGCATTGTTCTTCTGAAAAATGAGGATCAGATCCTTCCATTAAAACCGGGGACAAAAGTTGCCGTGATCGGAGATTTTGCAAAGACACCAAGATATCAGGGAGCAGGTTCTTCCCTTGTGAATCCGACCAAACAGCCGGAGGCAATCATGGACGTGATCGGTGAGAGCGGCGTGGATGTCATTGCTTACGAGCAGGGGTATATCCGTAATAGGAAACCGAATAAAAAGCTGATGAAAGCAGCAATTGAAGCGGCAAGAAAGGCAGATGTGGTTCTCTTCTTCGGTGGATTGGATGAGATCAGTGAATCGGAAGGACTTGACCGTACCCATATGGATATGCCATATGCGCAGGATACGCTTCTGGATGAAATAACGACGGTCAATTCTAATGTAATTGTTGTTCTTTCCGCAGGATCTGCAATTGAAATGCCATGGTACTCATATGTAAAAGGAATCGTACATGGATATCTGGGTGGACAGGCAGGCGCCTCTGCGATGATGAATGTGCTGACAGGTAAGATAAATCCGTCCGGAAAGCTGAATGAGACTTATCCGCTTCATTACAAAGATACGCCGGCATATGCTTATTATCCGAGCAAGGAACGGAGCAGTGAATACAGAGAATCCCTTTATGTGGGATACCGTTATTATACAACGGTTGGAAAAATGACACGGTTCCCATTTGGATTTGGACTCAGCTACACGAATTTTGAGTATAAGGATCTGAAGGTATCTTCCGAAGGCGTGAAATTTATTGTTAAGAATACAGGAAATGTGGCAGGAACTGAGATCACACAACTTTATGTAGGAAAGCAATCCGATACCATTTTCCGTCCGGTCCGCGAGCTGAAAGGTTTCAAGCGAGTGGAACTGGAACCGGGAGAGGAAAAAGAAGTCCAGATTTTATTTGATGATAATAGCTTCCGGTTCTATGATACCAGAACGGACAGTTGGGAAATTGAATCCGGAACTTATCAGATCATGATCGGTGAGAACGCTGAACATATGCTTCTGGAAGATACTTTGGATGTAGTGGGAACTGTAGAAAATGGCGGCTACAAAAAAGAAGAAATGCCGGAATATTTCAGTGGACAGATCAAAGACATTTCGGATGAAGAATTTACCCGTCTTTACGGAAGAGAGATTCCGGATGGAAGCTGGAGCGGCGAGATCCGAATGAACGATGCTGTGTGCCAACTGTATTATGGAAAAGGGATTTTTGGAAAGCTGTTCTATGGTGTACTGAGAATCCTGCTGAAGATCAGCGAATGGCAGGGTAAACCAAACTTAAATGTACTGTTTAACTATAATATGCCGATCCGTGGATACGCAAAGATGACCGGTGGATTTGTGACGATGGAAATGGCAGAAGCGTTGACCGAAATGGCGAACGGACACCGGATTAAGGGAACAGGGCATCTGATCCGGGCAGCAGTAAAGCGAGACTAAAAGAAAAAAGTAGAAATAGACAGGGACTTGTACTAAAATAATTTTAAGTGCAAGTCCCCCTTTGGCGTATTTAATGGGAAAGGAGAAGGGAAACCAATGATAAAGATTGCAATCGTAGAAGATGAAGCACTGTATGCGCAGCAGTTACAGGGTTTTCTGCATCAGTATGAAAAAGAGAACGGAGAATTGTTTGATATTACAGTTTACACAGATGGAGACCAGATCGTACACAAATATCAGTCACAGTACGACCTGATCCTGATGGATGTGGAAATGAAATTCATGGATGGTATGTCTGCGGCAGAAGAAATCCGCAAGATGGATACCGAGGTTGTCATTATTTTTATCACGAACATGGCACAGTATGCGATCCGTGGATATGCAGTGGATGCCCTGGATTACGTGTTGAAGCCGGTTTCTTATTTTGCCTTTTCCCAGCGCCTGAACCGGGCGATCGGACGAATGAAGAAGAGAGAACAGAAAGTGATCATGGTGAATATCAAAGGCGGTGCCGTGCGCGTCAATATCGCTAATATTTACTATATCGAAAGTCAGGGACATACTCTGATCTTGCATACGATCCTGGGAGATTATGAGACCAGCGGAACGATGAAGGAAATGGAAGAAAAACTGAAGGGGATGAATTTCTGCCGTGGAAATAAAGGCTATCTGATCAACCTGCAGCATGTGGACGGGATTCAGGATGGATGTGCGACGGTAAAAGGGGAACAGCTGGTGCTGAGCCGTGCCCGGAAAAAAGAATTTATGGAAGAACTGACAAAATACTGGGGAGAGATTGTAAAATGATGGATACGATAATGCCGGATATCCCACGGTTTTATACGGCACTTGCGGAGTGGCTGGCATGTATGATTTTCATTCTGCCACTGAAGAAAAGAATGGCTAAGAAGACGATTCCGCTGATGGCAGGGGCACTGGTGGTTCAGAGCGTGTTCCTTGTTGTGACAGGGAATCTGATGATTTATTTCTGGATTCCGTGTATGGTCATTGCGGTAATTTTGATGATCGGATTTATTTATGGATGCTGTGATATTGGCAGTACAGATGCAATTTACTTTGGGATGATCGCGTTTGTAGTGGCGGAGTTCCTGGCATCAATCGAATGGCAGGTCGTGTGTTTTATCTGGAAGGGACAGATGCCGGCACTTTGGATCCGGGCATTACTGTTGATTGGAATTTATGGATGCATTGCATTTGTTTTGCTGAAAATCATGCAGACACATCTGCCGAAAGACGGGAAAATGAATATCAGTCCGAAAGAATTATTTTCTGCACAGCTGATTGCTATTGCGGTATTTGCAGTGAGTAATTTGAGTTTCCTGACAAGTAATACACCATTTTCCGGAACGTATTCTTTTGAAATCGGAAATATCCGAACTTTAGTCGATATCGGAGGAATTGCGATTCTGTATGCGCATCTGATCCAGTGTGGGGAACTGCGTGTGAAAAAGGAGCTGGAAGCAGTGCAGAATGTCCTTCAGAACCAGTATGTGCAGTATAAGCAGTCCAGAGAAAGCATTGACCTGATCAATTACAAATATCATGATCTGAAACACCAGATCGCAGTACTCAGAAGTGAGGAAGATCCGAAGAAAAGAGAAGAATTCCTGAACCGGATGGAGGAGGAAATCCGCCAGTATGAAGCGCAGAACAAGACGGGAAATAAAGTTCTGGATACGGTACTTACAACGAAAAGCCTGTACTGCAACAAGCATGGGATTATATTCACCTGTGTGGCAGACGGAACACTTCTGGATTTTATGGATGTCATGGATATCTGCAGCATTTTCGGGAATGCACTTGACAATGCGATCGAGTGCGAAATGAAGATCCCGGAAAAGGAGAAACGCCTGATTCATGTGACGGTATCAAGGCAGAAAAGTTTTCTGATTCTCCGGTTTGAGAATTATTATGAAGAGGAATTGCAGTATAAAGAAGGTTCGCTGATCACAACCAAAAAAGAAAAATCATCTCATGGATATGGACTGAAGAGTATTAAGTATACGGTCAATAAATATGAAGGTGCGGTCAGTATTGATACGAAGGATCATTGGTTTGACCTGAAAATTCTGATTCCGATGAAAGAAAATAAAAAAGAGAATTAAAAAAGATTTTGTAAAAAAGCGTCATGGTTATGTGAAAATGCATAAAAACATGGCGCTTATTTTGTGGAAAAGTTATAGCACAGAAACCGTTTGTGCGGAAAAAGTGCAGATTATGCAGATTTTTACCAGGGGAGAAATGATGTGATAGGATAGGAACATAAGATAAATAAAACGGAGGAAAGAGGTTATGAAAACGAAAGAAGAAAGAAAACAGCGAAAAGCGGAAAGAAAAAGAAAACCGCATTTTGTGAGACATTCTTTTGGAATGGCATTTGGAGTGATTTTCCTGGGAGCAGCTATTGTAATTCCACAGATTACAATGCCTTTTAATGGAATGCTCCAGGGATTTATAGGTGATATGGATATTGATATTACAGAAAAAAAGACGCAGGATATCTTAAATCAAGGGAAAGATTTGTCTATGGATATCGAACGGGAAGGAGCAGTACTTCTGAAAAATGAAAATGAAACATTGCCATTAGCGAAAGATGTAAACAAGGTCAATGTATTTGGCTGGGCTTCTACACAATGGCTTGGAGGTGGCTCTGGCTCTGGACAGATTATAAGTACTGATGAAACAATTCTTACAGCGCTTAAAAATTATGGAATTGAATATAATGAAGAACTGGAAAAAATGTATCAGGATTTCTGTGGTGAAAGAGAGTACAAAAATGCACTGTCAAGCAGGCCGAAAGATTTCAGCCGTCTATATGAGCCGGATATCAATGATGGAGAATCCTATACAGAAGAATTATTGCAAAATGCAAAGGATTATTCAGATACAGCAATTGTTGTAATTGGTCGCTCGACTGGTGAGAGTAATGATAATCCGCAGAAGCAGTATAAGATCAATAAAAAGGATGGAGAAGTTGTTGTAGACGATACCAGAACTTCTTTAGATTTATCAACGGAAGAAGAAGCATTACTTACTTATGCAGGAGCGAATTTTGAACATGTGATTGTTGTGTTAAATACCGGAAATGTAATGACGCTTGGACAGATTGAAACGATTGATGGAATTGATGCATGCCTGCTCGCCGGATATACAGGACAGTATGCAGCGAGTGTACTGCCGGAAATCCTGTGGGGAGATGTAAACCCGAGTGGACATACAGCGGATACATGGGCTTATGATTTTAATACAGCAGCCAGTTATGCAAATGCTGGGGAAAATGGTGTAGGAAGTTATTCTAATGGAAAAGGACTTTATCCGTATAATGGAACCAGTAATGGTAACCTTGGAGAAGAATTTCAGTATGATCAGGTATCCTATGAAGATTATGCGGAAGGAATTTATGTTGGATACAAATGGTATGAAACTGCAGATGCAGAAGGCTATTGGAACCAAGTAGAGAATGATCATGGAAAAGGATACGAAGGGGTTGTACAGTATCCGTTTGGATATGGTCTTTCTTATACAACTTTTGACTGGGAGCTGAAAGATCACAGCGTAGAGATAGCTAAAGATGGATCAGTATCGGCTACAGTAAAAGTGACAAATACAGGAGATAAAGCAGGAAAAGATGTTGTAGAATTCTATTATACAGCTCCATATGAGAAGGGCGGAATCGAAAAAAGCGCGGTAGAGCTTGGTGATTATGCAAAAACAAAATTACTTGGACCGGGAGAATCAGAAGAAGTTGTTGTAACTGTATCAGCAGAGGATATGGCAAGTTATGATGCTTATGATAATAATAAGAATGGTTTTGCGGGGTATGAGCTGGATGAGGGTACCTATACTTTTTCTATCAGAACAGATTCCCATACTGTAAAAAATCAGTTTAATATTGATCTTAAGGATAACATTCAATATCAGGAAGACGGAACAACCGGAAATACGGTATCGAATAAATTTACCGGTGCAGACGCAGTAGACGGAGTCAGTCTGGATGGTTCGGAAAGTGAATCAGGAATTATATATTTAACACGTTCGGATTTTGCAGGAACATATCCAAAAGAAAATACCAAAACAAGGGAAATGGCAGAAAATGTCAAAAAACTGAATCTGTATACCGATGAGATGGCAAATGACTGGATCGATGAAAATGATGAGCCGATCACAACAGGTGCAAAGAATAATCTGAAGGTAGAAGAAAACGGTAAGCTTACAGAGCTTGGAATAGAACTTGGATCTGATTATGATGATCCAAAGTGGGAAGATGTATTGGATCAGTTGACAATCAAAGAAATGCAGACAGCTGTAAATTATGCATATGTAAATACAGGGGCATTTGAAAGTGTTGGAAAGCCAATTGCGTTGGATTTTGACGGACCGAACCAGGTTGGATCGTTTACACAGGGAATGAATGCATCAGGAACTGGTTTCGCAAATGCAACAGTACTGGCACAGACATGGAATAAAGATCTGGCATTTAATCAGGGATTACAGATGGGACAGGAAGGAGCAGCCTTTGGATATGGTGGTTTATATGGTCCATCCGTTAATATCCATCGTTCTCCACTTAATGGTAGAAACTATGAATATTTTTCAGAGGATTCAATACTTTCTGGCTTGATGTCCGGAAATGAAGTAAAAGGTGTTATGAGTGCAGGTATGTATGTGTATATAAAACACTTTATCTGTAATGATGGAGAGTCCGGAATTTACCGTGATTCTGTATATCTGTGGATGCCAGAGCAGGCATTACGTGAGGTTTATCTGAAGCCATTCAGAATCCTGGTTGAAGATTATGGCGCAACCGGACTTATGACTTCTTATAATCGTATCGGAGCTGTATGGGCTGGCGGAAGTGAAGCACTTTTGACTGGAATTCTTCGTGATGAATGGGGATTCAAAGGAACGGTTGTCACAGATTTTTCTGACCATGCAGAATATATGAACGGTGGACAGATGCTTCGTGCAGGTGGAGATATCTGGATGAATATGATGAGTCCGATCAATGGAGAAACAGAGTCGGCTTCTTATCAGAAAGCACTTCGTGAAACGGCAAAACATATTATCTATACTTATTTGAATGCTCGTGTGACAAACATGAATTATGCAGAAAAAACAGGAAATACGGATATATTAAGACCGACGATTACAAAGCAGACGAATCTGGTTCAGAAGATTGTAAAGGTACTTTATGTTCTGGCTGCTGTTTTAATTCTCTGGATGGCTTATGCTCTTTGGAAAGATGCGAAAAAGAGAAAAATTTTAAAAGCAGAAGGCTATTATGAAAAGAAGAAACAGGAAAAGCTTGCGAAAAAGAAAAAATAAGAATGTATGAAAGAGGACTGCATATGATAGACAGTATTAAAAATTCATGGCAGCACTTCGCAGACAAGCATCCCGGAGCCTCCAAATGGATCCGGGAGGGCGGTCTGTTCGTGATCGTCAGCAACCTGATCACAGTGCTCAAATATTTACTCTTGTTGTTCCTGCCGTTGGCATTTGCAGGACTTCCAAAAGTAGATTTCGGATTTCCGGGAATTGACATTACTTTATTCGGTGAGACTTTCAAGTGGAACATCATCGGATATGACGCCGCACATGGCGGACTTCCTTATTTTTGTGCGTACATGATCGCGATGGTAGTCGGAGAGTGTATTAACTTTCCGATCCAGAGAAATTTTGTATTCCGCAGTAAAGGAAAAGTATGGTATCAGGCATTCTGGTATCTGATCGCATTCTGTATTGTTACCTGTATCGTAAACTCGATCAACTGTATCTGGGTTGCGGTAGCCGGGATGTTTGTGCCGGGATGGTTATACAATATTGGAACGACAGTGTTGAATGGAGGGGTATCGATGGTGGTATTCTTCTTCGTAAATAAGATTATTTTCCCGGAAGGGGAAGGAAAGTAAGCGTTGTCAGGATTGACGGCGAATAAGAAAATAAAACGGGACAAATCCGTTGCGCAGGGCATTCCGAGAAGCCTCTGAGAGTGAAAATTGTGTCAGCAAAGGCTTCCACAATTTCTGAGTCTTCTCTCCATTGCACAACAATTGGATTTGTCTCGTTTTATTTTCTTATTCGCCTGACAACATTTTCTGCAAAACCCAAAAAAAGTGATAGAATAGAAGTAGTAAATTGTCAGAAAAGGAGAATCATTATCATGAAAGAAAATTTAAAAGTACTTATGATCAACGGAAGCCCGAAAGCAAATGGAAACACAGCCATTGCACTTCACGAGATGGAAAAGATTTTCAAGGAAAATGGTGTAGAAGTAGAAAAGGTTGTAATCGGAAATCAGGCGGTCCGTGGCTGTATCGCCTGTGGTTCCTGCTACGAAAAAGGACAATGTGTTTTTGACGATGTAGTGAATGAGTTAGCTCCGAAGTTTGAAGAAGCAGATGGTCTTGTAATCGCAAGTCCGGTGTACTATGCGTCTGCAAATGCAACTCTGATCGCCTGTCTTGACAGACTGTTCTACAGCAGTCATTTTGATAAAACGATGAAAGTGGGAGCAAGCGTTGCCTGTGCAAGACGTGGCGGATGTTCTGCGACATTTGATGAGCTGAACAAATATTTTACCATTTCCGGAATGCCGGTTGCATCCAGCCAGTACTGGAACAGCATCCATGGGGCAGCACCGGGAGAGGCCGAAAAGGATGAGGAAGGAAGGCAGACGATGCGTACACTTGCAAGAAATATGACTTTCCTTATGAAGAGTATTGCACTTGGAAAAGAGCAGTTTGGACTTCCGGAAAAAGAAGCAAAGATTCCGACAAATTTTATTCGGTAGAACAAGTAAAAGGCAGGGATTTGTGAAATATCACGAATCCCTGCCTTTAGAGTTGACAGCCAAATTTTCTTGTTTTATAGTGGAAGTTGCAATTTGGTAGGAAGTATTTAAAAGAGAGGTTTTGGTCATGGCACTTATAAAATCAATCATTATTTTAATTATAGGGTTTGCTCTATTGATGAAAGGAGCAGATTATTTTGTAGAAGGAAGTTCTTCTGTTGCGAAGCAGCTTCATGTTCCATCGATGATCATCGGTATGACCATCGTTGCAATGGGAACCAGCCTTCCGGAATGTGCGGTCAGTGTAACGGCATCCCTGACAGGAAATAACTCACTTGCGGTAAGTAATGTTGTCGGATCGAATATTTTCAACTTGATGGTTGTTTGTGGAGCCTGTGCGTTATTTGCACCTCTTACGATAAAAAAAGATACATTGAAAAAAGAGTTTCCATTATCAATTATCTGTGCGGCCTTGCTGATGGTGCTTGGATATGTCGGGATGCTTTTAGGACATTTAGATGGCGGTGTATTTCTCCTTATTTTTGCAGCTTATCTGATCTGGATGATTGGTTCTGCCAAGAAAGCAAGAGCAGCACACAAGGAAAGTCAGATGATGCTCGAAGAGGGAGAATTAGTAGACGAAGAAATTCAGATCCTGCCACTTTGGAAATGTGCGTTATTTATTGTTGGCGGCATGATCGCAATCAAGTTTGGCGGTGATTTTGTTGTAGACAGTGCTTCAACACTTGCAAGCGCATTCGGACTCAGTCAGACACTTATCGGACTTACCATCGTTGCGATGGGAACCAGTCTTCCGGAACTTGTAACATCGATTGTTGCGGCAAGAAAGAATGAAGTGGATATGGCACTCGGAAATGTGATCGGTTCTAATATTTTCAATATCCTGTTGGTACTTGGAGTTGCAGCTGCCATCAGTCCAGTGAAATTTCTTACCGATAATATCATTGATACGGTTGTACTGATTGCGATGAGTCTTGTTGTTCTGGTGTTTGCATGGACTTCAAAAATGATCGACCGAAGAGAAGGCGCTACGATGCTTGGAATGTATGCAGTGTATATGGCATATATTTGCATACGATAAAATAAAAGAATCATAAGGAAAAATGGCTGTGGATGAAACCTGCCCCAAAAGTTAGACCTAAATTCTAACGATTGGAAGTCGGTTCAATCCACAGCTATTTTTATTGGGTCAGTGTACATTCTATTTTATACTTCTATAGAAAAAACATTGACATGTCTAACAAAAAGAGGTATAAAAAACGAGAGAATTTTGCGACAAGGAGAAAGGCATAAGATGGGAAAGTACAATTTTGATGAAGTAATCGACAGACATGGAACGGACTGCCTGAAATATGATTTTGGAATGAAACGAAAGGGAAGAGATGATCTGCTTCCGCTCTGGGTGGCAGACATGGATTTTCGTCTTCCGGATGAAATTCTGGATGAATTCCACAAGAGAATTGACCATGGAATCTTTGGTTATACGGATCCGCTGGATGAATATTTTGCAGCAATGAACCATTGGTTCTCCACACGTTATGGATATACGATCGAACCGGAGTGGGTAACACTTGGTGCTGGGATTGTCTATGCACTTGGAACCAGCGTAAGAGCATTTACCGAAGAGGGAGATGCCATGATGGTTATGCAGCCGGTTTACTATCCATTCAGTGAAGTAATAAAAAATGACGGAAGAAGATTGGTAAACTGCCAGCTTCGCTATGAGAATAATCATTATTCAATTGATTTTGAAAAGATGGAAAAAATGATTCAGGAGGAAGGCGTAAAAGCGCTGATCTTCTGTAATCCGCACAACCCGGTCGGCAGGGTCTGGACAAGAGAAGAACTGGAAAGAGTTGCAGAAATCTGTCTGAAATACAATGTAATCTGGATGGTGGATGAAATGCATTGTGATTTCATTTTCCCGGGACATACGTTCACAAGCTGTATGAATCTGGACGAAAAGTACCGTCAGATCCTTGCGCTTTACAGCTCCCCTGGAAAGACATTCAATGTAGCAGGATTTCAGCCGGCAAATATCATCATTCCAAATGAAGAGCTGCGGAAGAAATACCAGTGGGCAAATACACAGGCAGCTTACAGCCAGGGAAGCCTGATGGGACAGCTTGCAGTTAAGGTATGTTATACTAAAGGTGCCGAATGGGTAGATGAACTGGTGCAGTATATTTATGAAAATGTGAAATATATGAGCAAGTTCGTGAAAGAGAATTTCCCGAAAGCGAAGATGGTAGAGCCGGAAGGAACCTATCTGGTATGGGTTGATTTTTCCGGATATGGACTTAGCAATGAAGAGCTGGAGCACCTGATGCTGGAGGAGGCAAAATTGTGGCTGGATTCCGGAATCATCTTCGGACCGGAGACCGCACAGTTTGAAAGATTCAATGTGGCGTGTCCGCGTGCGACGGTAGAGCAGGCACTGACACAGCTGAAAGACGCACTGGATAAGCATCTGGCAGCAAAATAATATAAAAAGAGGATTGAGAGGGAAAAAAGATGGACAAACAAAAGAAAAATATGGGGGCAGTGGCATTTCTTCCACTGATCGTATTTCTGGTATGTTATGTAGGGTGCGGGATTACATTTACCCTGCTTGGAGCAGACGAACCGTTCGGAAAGTTCCCGCGTCACGTCGCACTTCTTGCAGGGTGTGCGGTAGCACTTCTCCTTAACCGTGGCATTGGTGTACAGGATAAGCTGAATATTATGACAACGAGCATGGGAAATTCAGGAGTTATGATGATCGTTCTGATCTATCTGATGGCCGGCGGATTCCAGGGAGCAGCGGCGGCAATGGGAGGAAAAGACTCAGTTGTAAATCTCTGTCTGCATTTTATTCCTGTGAAACTGTTGGTTCCGGGCGTATTTTTGATGTGTTGTTTTATTTCTACATCAATCGGGACATCCATGGGAACGATTGCTGCAATGGCGCCAATTGCTATTAATGTAGCACAGGGTGCACACCTGAATGTGGCAGTCGTCGGTGCAGCAGTTATCGGAGGCTCATATTTTGGTGATAATCTTTCCATGATTTCAGATACAACTATTTCCGCAGCAGAAGGATGTGGTTCTGAGATGAAAGACAAATTTAAAATGAACTTTTTCATTGCTCTTCCGGCGGCAATTGTGGCAATAATCCTGTACTCGATTTTTGGCGGAGTAGGAAGTGGGGCGATTGAAGCAGGAAGTTACAATATTATTGAAGTTCTTCCGTATTTCATAGTTCTCATTGCGGCACTTATGGGAGTTAATGTTGCGGTAGTCCTTTTTGTCGGAATACTTGCATCCGGTATCATTGGACTTTGTGTCGGAAGCTGTGGATTTTTTGAATGGATCCAGGCAATTGGAAGTGGTATGAGTGATATGTTCAGCATCAGTATCGTTGCCATTCTTGTATCCGGTATCATCGGTCTTGTACGTGAATATGGCGGTGTTGAATGGCTGGTGGGCGCGATCAGCAGCAAGATCAAGAGCAGACGTGGTGCGGAATATGGAATCGGACTGATGTCAGGTATCCTTTCCGCAGCTATGGTAAATAATACGATCGCAATCATTGTTACCTGTCCGATTGCAAAAGAAATCGGGGAAAAATATAAGATCGCACCGAAGAGACTTGCCAGTCTGGTGGATATCTTTGCCTGCGCATTTATTGCACTGATGCCACATGATGGTGGTATGCTGATGATTACGGCACTTGCTGATGTATCACCGCTTAATGTACTGAAATATTCGTTCTATATGTTTGGACTGATTATTGCGACCTGCGTTACGATACAGTTCGGATTGATGGACAAGAAAAATTAGACAGGATGAAATTTAAAATATGAAAGATCTAACAAAAGGAAAACCATCCACACTGATATTGGCTTTTGCGCTGCCGATCTTTTTCGCAAATCTTCTGCAGCTTACATACAGTCTTGTGGATACAAGAATTGTCGGAACTTTCCTGGGAGAGGACGCGCTGGCGGCTGTCGGCGCGACCACAACCTTAAGCAATCTGATCATTGGATTTTTGCAAGGGCTTTCCGGAGGATTCGCCATTATCATCGCACAGAAATTCGGTGCAAAGGATTATAAAAATGTGAAGAAATCATTCGCAATGTCGCTGACCATGGGTACAGGAATTGCAATATTTTTTACGGTGTTCGGATTGTTATTTTTACAGCCGATCTTAAATATACTGAATGTTCCGCCAGATCTGATGGCAACGGCAAAAAGCTATATTTTCGTGATCATTGCAGGGCTTGTGGCAACATTTCTTTATGATGCATGTGCGGCAGCACTCCGGTCACTCGGAGATACCGTGACGCCTCTTGTGATCCTGGCAATCTCAGTTGCACTGAATATTGTTGGGGATCTGCTTTTTGTCGTAGTGCTGAAAAGCGGAGTGCGGGGAGCTGCGATCGCAACGGTACTGGCGCAGGCAATCGCCTTTGTTGTGTGCTGGATTTATATGGTAAAGAGATATGAACTGTTAAGACTTAGCCGGGAAGATTTCAAAGATCCGAATCCGGTTATGGTGAAAAATATGCTGGGTGCGGGAATGTCCATGGGATTCATGAGTTCTCTGATCAATATCGGTTCCCTGACGCTTCAGACAGCGATCAATAAACTTGGAAATGATTATATCGTAGCACAGACAGCGGCCCGGAAGCTGACTGAAATGTTCATGATCATGTTTACAGTATTTGGAAATACAATGGCGACCTATTGTGGACAGAACCTTGGAGCAGGAAAGATCGACCGGATCAAAAAAGGGATCTGGCTTGCGATTTTCTATACTTGTATCTGGTGTACACTTGTGATCGTGGCAAGCTACACGATCGGAGACAAGCTGGTCTATCTGGTAACAGGTACACATAATGAAAATGTGATCTTAAATGCGACCAGATATCTGAAATTTGATACATTGTTTTATTATGTAACAGCAGTAATCTGCATTGTGCGAAATGCCATGCAGGGACTGGATGACCATATTACACCGATCGTATCAAGTACACTTGAGATGCTTGGAAAAATTGTGATCGCATTTACACTGGTTCCGCATCTTGGATACACGGGGGTTATCATTGCGGAGCCGATTGTGTGGTTTGTTATGGTGATTCCGCTGATCGTGCAGATTTTCCGGATGCCGGTACTGAAGCAGACAAGCCTTTCTTGACACTATTCATACGCCTGTGCTAGAATAGGCTTGTTTCAGAAAAATAAATACAGATGCGTAAGGTGTCAATCAGACGGAATGTCTGGATTGGTGAAAAGGGAAACAGGTGCAAGTCCTGTATGAACTCGTCACCGTAATTTGCAAGCTTAGGCTGTCATACCACTGGGAGACCGGGAAGGAAAGCCACAAGCGTCTGAGCAATCAGTCGGGAGACCTGCCTTTCGCAGTACAGGAACGGAAAGTTCATGCCACGAGTAACTGGCAGTACGAAAGATAGAAACTTCAGACTGATTTTGCAGAGGGCAAAATGTCAGTTTCTTTTTTGTACGCCCTCGTTAAATTTAGATACGGGGGATTTTTTTGCTTACAAAAAATATGCTGTAAAGTGTAATGAATATCATTCCGATTCCTGAAAGTATGACAAAAAAGTCAGGGAGGATCAAGATGAAGAAACGAGTATTAGTAGCATTATTGGCAACAGCACTTACGGTGTCTATGATGACTGGATGTGGAAGCAAGAAGACAGAGGACACTTCTTCTACAAAGACAGAAGAAACATCCGAAGACAGCGATCAGGAGGCAGCAGACAAAGTGGCAAAGCTGATCGATGACATTTATGTACAGGAAAGAACAGACAAGACAGATGAACAGTGTAAGGCTGCAAAAGAAGCCTGGGATAAGCTTACTGATGCACAGAAAGAACTGGTAGAAGGCGAGAACGCTGATCCGGATTATTTTGGAAGGGATACAGGCGATGCATCGAAAGATGATCCGCTGAACGAAGATAACATCGGAGAAAATGAAATTCTGGTTGTAAGCTTTGGTACATCTTTCAATGACAGCCGTGCAGAGGATATCGGTGGTGTGGAAAAAGCACTTCAGGCGGCATATCCGGACTGGTCTGTAAGAAGAGCATTTACAGCACAGATCATCATCAACCATGTACAGGCCCGTGATGATGAGAAGATCGACAATATGGATCAGGCACTGGAAAGAGCAGTCGACAACGGGGTTAAGAACCTGGTCGTACAGCCGACACATCTGATGCATGGTGCCGAGTATGATGAACTGACAGAAGCAGTTGAGAACTACAAAGATAAATTTGAATCTGTAAAAATTGCAGAACCACTTCTCGGTGAAGTCGGAGCGGATGAAACAGCGATCAATGAGGATAAAGCAGCTGTTGCAGAAGCAATTACAGCAGAAGCTGTAAAGACAGCTGGATTTGACAGCCTGGATGCGGCAAAAGAAGAGGGAACCGCATTTGTATTTATGGGACATGGAACTTCTCATACAGCAAAGATCAGCTATTCTCAGATGCAGGCACAGATGGAACAGCTTGGTTATGAGAATGTATTTATCGGAACCGTAGAAGGCGAACCGGAAGATACCGCTTGTGAAGCAGTAATTGAAAAGCTGAAAGATGCAGGATACAAGAAAGTAATCCTTCGTCCACTGATGGTTGTAGCAGGAGATCATGCAAACAACGATATGGCAGGCGATGATGACGATTCTTGGAAGAGCCAGTTTGAAGCATCCGGAGTATTTGACAGTATTGATACACAGATTGCAGGTCTTGGTGAGATCGATGCGATCCAGCAGCTTTATGTGGCACATACACAGGCTGCAATTGATGCAGAATAAATAAAAAAAGAGGGATTTATAAGATGAAAAAGAAACTGTTAGTATTGGTATTATCCGCTGTAATGGCAGTGGGAATGATGAGCGGATGCGGTGCAAAATCAGACACATCAGATACGAAAGCAAAGACAGCAGAAAGCTCTTCTGCTAAAGAAGAGGAAACAGAGGAACAGACAGAGTGTGAGCTTGAAGACGGAACCTACACAGCAGAGTTCAAGACTGACAGCGGAATGTTTCATGTAAATGAAGCGAATGACGGAAAAGGAACACTTACCGTAAAAGACGGAAAGATGACGATTCATGTCAGTCTGGTTTCTAAGAATATCGTCAACCTGTTTGAAGGAACATCCGAAGATGCACAGAAAGATGGTGCAGAACTTCTGGAACCTACAACAGATACGGTAACCTATAGCGACGGTGCAACAGAAGAAGTTTATGGATTTGATATTCCGGTTCCTGAACTGGATAAAGAATTTGATGTGGCTCTGATCGGAAAAAAAGGAGTCTGGTATGATCATAAGGTAAGTGTGACCAATCCGGTGAAAGTCGAAGAATAAAATAATACAGGAAGAGCTGCCTTTTGAAAAGAAAAGGCGGCTCTTTTTTGCTATAAAGCCTTGTTTGCAATCATTTCAATTAAAAGCTGAACAATGGTAAAAATACCGATCCGTGGGTTGAGAGAACCTTCGTGATAGTTCCAGTCAGTCTCCAGTATTGGCCTGTAAATCAGCAGATCTGCTGTTTCATGGAGTGCCACAAAATCTTGTTGCTCCAAATTATCGCGAAATTGCGGCAGACATGGGATTTTCTTTTATAAAGAAGATAGTGTATACTATAAAAGTAGAAAAGGAAGAAAGGAAGTTAAAATACAATGTACTATGTACCAGACGGCACGAAAGAGTGCGGATTTTATGAATGTAAGAAATGTGGCAATCGCTTTTTGTCTTTACAGACAATGAAAAGAATCCCTTGTCCGGAATGTGAGGCAGAGATCGACTATGAGATCGGACCAGACGAATCCATGGAAGATGCTCTGGACACGGCAGAATTACTGGAAAAGATCATCGGTGAAGAAGAAGTAGAGAAAATGGATGGACTTCTGAGTCTTGCAATTACCGGTGGAGACTGTAACTGGATTTAATTTTCGGTTAAAAGTGTTGAATGGGTGGTTAGAAAAAACAAACGAAGTGTGTTATAATAGAAATATGAGTAAAAGAGGGAGAAAATAGATGGATATTCATGATTTGAAAATATTTCTGACGATCGCACAGGAAGGCAGTGTTTCCAAAGCATCCAAAATCCTTTATATGACACCGCAGGGAACAAGTAAGGTACTGAAGAACCTTGAGACAGAGATGGGATGTCAGTTGTTTATCCGGGATAAGTCCGGGATGCAACTTACGGAAAGCGGAGAGAGATTCCGCGAGTATGCGCTGAAGGATGTAGACGATTATTATCAGGTAAAGAAAGATATTCTGCATATTGAACAGAGACAGAAGAAGGTTGTAGATCTTTTGTCAGCATATGGAATCTTGCGTCTGCTTACGCCGGACTGTCTTGTGGCATTCAGGGAAAAGTATCCGGATATCGAGTTCCATTACCGGGAATACCCGGATCTTCCAGTCGAACAGCTTTTTGCCGGTAATGAAGGAAATGTGGCATTTTCCATCGGAGATTTTGATGAGCATTTATATCAGGTTGTGCCGCTGGAAACATTTCCAATTAGGCTTCTGGTAAATGAAAAGCATCCGCTTGCACAGAAAGAAAGTGTTACGATTGAAGATCTGCAGGGAGAGCCGATGTTTATTGAGAGCAGTCAGTTTCATATCTATCATCTGATCGTAGAAAAATGTGAGAAAGCCGGTTTTGAGCCGGATATTATTTTTCAGACCAGCGGTTTTAGTCTGTGCCACAAGATGGTAAAGGAAAATAAAGGGATTTCTGTGGCAGTAGATTTTATTTATGATGACATGCGGGAAGACGGAATGAAGCTGATCCCGTTTTCTGATGGAAGATATGAATGGAAAGCCTGCATGATCACAAGACGGGATGAAGAAGAGAATGAAGGCGTGCAGTGTTTCCGGAAACACGTGCAGGAATGGCTGCAAAAGATTCGCTCAGGAGAGATTACACGATAAGAAAAAAGTTGATAAGTAGTAACGAAAAGTTGCGGGTAAGTCACAAACTATACAGAATGCATGAAAAAGCGGAGTATAGCTTGTGACTTTTTTATCGACAATTGTATAAAAATAGAGAATAACTATAATAATGGAATATTTATAGAAATAATGAATTTGAATAAAGTGCACAAAAGAATATAATGGTAATACATGGATGTTGGCGGAATATACAAATAATCGCGCCGGCACAAATACAATTTTACAGGAGGTTTTGAAAATGAATATCGGAGTAACAGAAATCAGTCCAAGAGAAGTGCAGAGAAAGGCAGAAAAGTGTTTTAAAGACGGATACTATTGCTGTGAAGCTTTGGTAAGTACGATTCGTGATGAATTTAAACTGGATGTACCGAAAGAAGTTGTAGCTATGGCATCCGGAATGGCTGTGGGAGCAGGAAAATCCGGATGTGTATGTGGTGCATTTAACGGAGGAATCCTTGCACTTGGACTTTTTTTCGGACGTACAGAGCAGGACGGACCTACAAATCCAAAGAGCGTGAAGTGCATGGAACTGACACACGAACTTCATGACTGGTTTAAACGGGCAAATGGTAAAAATGCAATCTGCTGCAGAGTTCTTACAAAGGAATTCAATATGGGACAGGGTGAACACAAAGAACAGTGTATCTATTTTACAGGACTTTGTGCATGGAAGGTAGCGCAGATCGTCTGTCGTGAGCTTGGTATCAAGAATCTGGATGAAATTGATGAACCGTGCGAAAGAAGAAAAATTGCAGATATCTAAATAAAGTGGTAACGACAGCCGCTTGATGAGAGAAAGGGAAAGAAACAATGAAAGACGTAATTAAGAAAGTACCGATTCCGCTTTGCGGAGTCATGCTTGGCGCGGCAGCACTTGGAAATTTACTTCAGAGCTATTCAGAAGGAATCCGTTATGTATGCGGTATATTCGCAGCATTTCTTCTGATACTGGTGCTTTTGAAGCTGATCATGTTCCCGGGAGCAGTGAAAGAAGATATGGGAAATCCGATCATGGCAAGCGTATCAGGAACATTTCCGATGGCACTTATGATTCTCAGCACTTATGTAAAACCGTTTATCGGAAAGGCAGCTTATTACATATGGCTTCTGGCAATCATTCTTCACATCATTCTGATCATATACTTTACGGTGAAGTTTGTTCTGAAACTTCAGATGCCGAAAGTATTTGCAAGCTATTATATTGTATATGTAGGAATTGCTGTAGCGGCTGTTACAGCACCGGCTTATGAGCAACTTGGAATCGGAACCGCAGCATTCTGGTTTGGATTTGTAACACTGATCGTACTTCTTGTACTTGTAACCTATCGTTATGTGAAGTTTAAAGAAGTGCCGGATCCGGCAAAACCGCTGATCTGTATCTACGCAGCACCGACCAGCCTGTGTATTGCAGGTTATGTACAGTCCGTAACACCGAAATCATACGGTTTCCTGATGGCAATGTTTGTAGTTGCAACGGTTATTTATATTTTTGCCCTGGTAAAAGCAGTGGAATATCTGAAGATGCCATTCTTCCCAAGCTATGCAGCCTTCACATTCCCATTTGTTATCAGTGCGATCGCAAGTAAACAAACTATGGCATGTGCAGCAAATATGGGACATCCAATGCCATTCCTTCAGTATGTAGTTCTGATCGAGACAATTATTGCAGCAGCACTTGTTGTTTATACTTATGTTCGTTTTATGGGGGCTATTTTCGGAGGAAAGAAATAAAAGATTTGACCGGACAGATAAAAAAGGGTAAACTTAAATTTATCAAGAATATGTCGGATGAGGGACGTCCTAGACACCGCAAGGGGCCGAAGAAGCAAAGCGTAGGGTAACATCTTCCTTTCGTGGAAACTGACAGGCAAAAAGGAAGGCGACCTGACGAATCTTTGGAGAGTGTGCAAAGAAAGCACCACCTACGAGGCTAGAACCAACTGGTAAAAGGACAGAGAAAACAGATGAACGATTTTTTTCGTGTATCTGTTTTTTTCTGCCCTTTTTATATGGGCACTAATATGAGATGAGACTGTTAGCAGGCAGTACGTGGTGGCATACAAAAGTATTATCCGAGGAAGAAGGGAAAGGGCATTTTTTGAATAAAATTTGACAGAAAAAAAAGAAAAGCAGGAGGAAAAAAAGATGAGAATGATGCTTGTAGGAGCCGGTGCTGTCGGTGAAAGTATTTTAAAAGTAATGCAGTGGAGAGACCCAAAGGGAGAATGGCTGAAATATGTGCTGGTCTGTGACTATGATCTGAAAAGAGCAGAGGAAGTTGTCGGTATGCTGAAGGGGGATTCCCGTTTTGAAGCCTCTAAGATCGACGCGACAAATACAGAGGAAATGGCAGAAATGATCCGGGAGCACAAAATTGATTTTGTGATGGATGCGGCACCGCCCTTTGCAAGTAATATGATTTTTGACGCTGCATTTAAAACGGGTGCAGATTACGGAAGCATGGGAACATGGTCGGTTCCGATGGAAGATCCGGCTTACGGACTTGGTATTGAGAACAGCTATACTGAACCGATGACAAAATACAATTTTGACCGTCATGAAGCCTGGAAGAAGCAGGGGAATATGGCTGTGATCTGTATGGGAATCGATCCGGGTGTTGTAAATGTATTTGCAAAATACGCGGCGACAGAGCTTTTGGATGAAATAACAGAAGTTCATGTAAAAGACGGCGGAAATCTGTCTGTTCCTGGTGCAGATCCGGATGATATCATGTTTGGATTCAACGTGTGGACAGTGCTGGATGAGGTGATGAATCCGAATGTGGAGTATGATAAAGATAAGGGTGGATTTATCGTAGAAAAAGCATTTGCAGGACAGGAAGTTTACGAGATGCCGGAAGGAGTAGGAAAGAATACTCTGGTAAAGGTAGAGCATGAGGAAGTCGTGACGATGGCACGCTACTTAAGTCAGTATGGATTAAAGAAGGCAACTTTCAAGATCAGCCTTGATGAAAATCTGATCACGGCACTTAAGGTGCTGGATAAGCTGGGACTTCGCAGTATCAAGCCGGTGCAGGTAGGAGATGTGAAAGTAGTTCCAAGAGATGTGGTTGCAGCCTGTGCACCGCAGCCAAAAGATATCGGAGATGAGATGACCGGAAAAATGCTGGTCGGAGTACATTGTGTCGGAAAGAAAGACGGAAAGGAAAAAGAATATTTCTTGTATCAGCCATTTGATAATCAGGAGTCTATCGAAAGATGGGGAACCCAGGCTGTTACCGCCCAGACAGGATTTGGAGCAGCACTTGCACTGGAGCTGATCGGAAGAGGAATCTGGAAAGAAGCTGGAGTCTATGCACCGGAATATTTTGATCCGAAACCATACCTTGAATTAATGAAAGAAAGTGGTTATAAATACGGAATTATAGAGAAATAATCTGGATGCGCTCAGAGATGGTCTGAGAAAATAAACAAAATAAAGTTACGCGCAGAAACGGTACAAAGTCATAGAAGAACTTTGTGCCGTTTTGTGTGTGACAGGAAATCAGATCAACTTACACTCTTTGGCCCATTTGGTGACATAGGTAAGAAACTTATCAAGTGCAGGAGAGAGTTCAGGTGTATCCAGATAGGCTACGGACAGATTCCTGCGGAAGTGTTCGGTAAAGGAACGGACACAGACGTTGAATGGAATATTATGAAGCAGAAGTTTGGGAAGTACAGTGATGCCAAAGCCCTGTTCCACCATTTTGATCGCAGTATAGTCCTCATTGATCCGGAATCTTACGTTAGGCGTGATATGATTTAAGCGAAATAATTTTCCGGTTTCATAATCAAAATCATCGGCGGAGAGAACAAAATCCTGTCCGTCAATATCGGCAAAAGATACCGTCAGCTGATCGGCAAGAGGATGGTCCAGGGAAGTAACCAGAACCAGTTCGTCGGTGCCGACAGGAAGATTTTGGAAATCCTTTGCGACATATTGCGAAACAAAGATACAGTCCAGTTCTTTTTTGCGAAGCTTTTCCGTCAGGTTCTGAAATCCGTCAACATAGAGCCGAAAGGTGATATTCGGGTATTCGGCAGAAAAATTTTTCAGTACTCCGGGGAGCCAGTTATAGGCAATGCTCTGCACCGTTCCGATGCGGATAAAGCCACTGTCCAGATTATTGATATTTGATACAATTTGATTGATCCGTGTATTGGCGGAGCGGATATGCATAAGCTCCTCAAAGATGGGTTCTGTCCCGGGAAGCGCTTCCATTCCGTTTTTTGAACGCTTGAACAGCTTAAGACCAATCTCTTTTTCATAATTGCGGATAGTCTGGCTGACAGCTGACTGTGTGTAGTTGTGTTTTTGAGCAGCTTTTGAGATGCTCTGATTCTCATAGACATCAAGAATCACATCGTATTTAGACATGATGAAACCTCCCGTGGTGTTGATAAACAATGCTCTTTTACTATCTTACTTAATATAAGGAAGATAATCAATATCCGTGGGATTTTATTATAAATTTGTAACTGTTCAGAGCCAAGCAAAATTTCATAAAACAGGTGTAAAATGCTTGCATTTTTAAGACTGTTTTTGAAATTTTATTTGGCGGATACGCCACACCGACGAAATGCGTAGCATTTTGGAGGTTGGCTCTGAACAGTTACATAAATTTTTTTAAAATCAAACATAAGAAAAAGTGAAAATATAAGCGCAAATCAAAGAGTTAACAATGTATTAAGAAAAAGTGAAGTCTGATATCAGTTTTACAGACTTTTCAATGACCGGAAACTGGAATAGCATAGAAGCAGGGGAATGAAATTCAAAGGAGTTTAAGTGTATTATGAATTAAAGGAGAAGAATAATGGGATACAATTACTGGAACGGAACAGAAGCGGCACACCGCCGTGTTATGATGAAGGCGGCAGGATATTCGGATGAAGATATCCGTCAGAAACCGCATATCGGAATACCGAATTCTTACATGGCAGGTTCTCCAGGAACTGCGCATCTTCGCCAGGTGACAGAAGCTGTAAAAGAGGGAATCTGGGCAGCAGGAGGAATCCCGGTAGAATTCGGAATCCCGGCTACTTGCGGAAATGTGGCAAATGGTGCGGATGAGATGAAGTATGAGCAGGTAGGAAGAGATATCGTGGCAATGTCCATCGAATTTGTATCCAGAATACATAATTTCGATGCGATCTGCTGTGTGGCATCCTGTGATCTGATCATTGCCGGATGTTATCTGGCAGCGTGCAGACTGGATATTCCGGCTCTGGTAGTGACCGGGGGATCAATGCAGGCCGGAAATTACTGTGGGAAGACAGTTGTAGAGGCAGATCTGGATGCGGCAAGATTCTCAGGTGCTTCCGAAGCTGAGTTATTTGAAATGGAAGAAAGTGTCTGCCCGTCTTTTGGTGCATGCCCTTCTATGGGAACAGCCAACACGATGCAGATGTTAGGTGAAGTATTGAACCTTGTTATGCCGGGAACATCTACGATTCCTGCATCAGATAATGCAAGACTTCGTGCTGCAAGAACAGCAGGAAAATACATGGTACAGCTTGCCAGATCCGGAAAGACACCAAAAGATCTGATCACCAAAGATGTTCTGGAAAATGCGATCATGTTTGATATGGCAGTTGCAGGATCAACCAATGCGGTACTGCATATCCTGGCATACGCATATGAACTTGGTATCAAGCTTACACTGGCAGATTTTGAAAAGTATGCGAAGGAAATTTACTGCATCAATGCAGTGATTCCAAGCGGACCGTATACAGTTGTAGATTTTCATTATGCCGGCGGTGTAAAGCAGGTCATGAAGCAGCTTGCCGGTAAAATCCATACCGATGCGCCGACGATTTACGGGGATACAACTTGGGGTGAACTCCTCGATTCTGTGAAAAGCGCGCCAAATAAAGTCATTCATTCGCTGGAAGATCCTGTAGCAAAAGAACCGGGACTTAAAATCATGCGGGGAAATATTTCTCCGGCAGGAGCGATCGTACGTCCGACAGCAGTATATGAAGAAGTAAAATACATCAAAGGTGCGGCAAAAGTGTATGAATGCGATCAGGATGCATATAGAGCCATTATGGCAGGCGAGATTGTTGCGGGGGACATTCTTGTTATTCGCTATGAAGGCTGTAAAGGAGCACCGGGTATGAAAGAGCTGATGCTTAGTATCGATGCGCTGATCGGACTTGGACTTGATAAAAAGGTCGGGCTTATCACAGACGCGCGTTTCTCTGGATTCAACTACGGAGCAATCGTCGGACATGTTTCTCCGGAAGCTTATGACGGCGGTGTGATCGCTTTGATCGAAAATGGTGATGAAATTGAGATGGACATTGCAGGGGGAACCGTCAATCTTCTCGTATCCGATGAGATTTTAGCAGAAAGAAGAAAATCCTGGGTACGTCCGCCGCTTAAGCAGCAGAAGGGTGTTTTAAATATTTACGCACAGAACTGCAGACCGGCAGAAGAAGGCGGTGCAATGCAGCCATGGGCACTGGATGCAGACTACGGATATCATCACGAATAAAAGTATTGGTATGGATAAGGAGAGAACGGGTATGTTATTGCTTTCAAAAGAGGATATTAAATGTGTAATTACAATGAAAGATATGATCGAAGCGGATAAGCAGGCATTTAAGATGGTTGTCGATGGCACGGTAGATACACCGCTTCGTACAGTCATCAATGGAAAATATGACGGCGCATTTCTGTTTATGCCGGCCTATGCTCCGGAATTAGATGCAGCAGCCATGAAGGTGATCAACATTTTTCCACACAATATCGATAACAATCTGATGACATCACCGGCGCAGACTATGCTGATCGATGGAAAGACAGGATATGTGATCGCGATGCTGGATGGAACTTATGTGACACAGCTTCGTACGGGGGCTTCTTCCGGTGCAGCATTCGATCTGCTTGGAAAAAAGGAATGTAAAAAAGGTGCAATGATCGGTACAGGGGGACAGGCAGCAGCTCAGCTTGAGGCAATGCTCGCAGCAAGAAAGCTGGAAGAAGTAAAGATCTTTGACCTGAATGAAGAAAGATGCAAAGCATTTGCCGAAGAAATGCAGAAGGAACTGGCTAAATACGGTGCAACAATCATACCGGCCAAGGATTCGGATGACTGTATTGAAGATGCAGATCTGATCATCACAGTGACGCCTTCGGCAAAACCGGTATTTGACGGGACAAAGGTAAAAGTCGGTGCAACCATCAGCTGCGTGGGTACCTATGAGCCGCACAAGCATGAGCTGGATCCGGCTGTTCTGCCGAGAGCATCTAAGATCATTTGTGATTCAAAAGAGGCGGCACTTTCAGAAACGGGGGATCTTCTGATTCCGATCGCAGACGGAATCATTACAGAAGAGGATGTGCTTGGAAGTCTTGGAGATGTGATCAATGGAAAGATCAAAGGACGTGAAAATGACGAAGAAATTATCGTATATGAAACTGTAGGAGTTGCTGCGCAGGATCTGGTAGCAGCAAAAGTGATTTATGATAAGGCAGTAGAAGCCGGAAAAGGACTTCGCTGGGGAGAATAATCTAAAAAGAGGATGTAAATACAAAAAACACGGAATATTTCCGTGTTTTTTGTATTTTAAAGAATAGCTTTGTGATAAGATAAACGAGAACAATAATTTAAAGAAAAGGAAACAAGAGAAATGATAACTACATGGATTCAGGCAGTATACCAATTTTTATGGGGAGATCTTTTAAGGATACCACTTCCGGGAGGCTCCTCTTTTGGTGTGTCACTGCTTATTATTTTACTGATTCCCACAGGAATCTATTTTACGATCAGAACAAGATTTTTGCCGGTTCGTCTTTTTGGAGATATGGTTCGCGCGCTTACCGGGAAAAAGAAGGAAGATGGCAGTCTGTCGACTTTTCAGACACTGATCGTCTCAACTGCAACAAGAGTCGGAATGGGAAATCTGGTAGGAGTAGTCGCTGCCGTTTCCGCAGGCGGTGCCGGTGCGGTATTCTGGATGTGGATCACAGCAGTCATCGGTTCTTCAACTGCATTTATCGAGGCAACGCTTGCACAGCTTTATAAAGAGAAAGATCCGCTTTACGGAGGCTACCGCGGAGGTCCGGCATATTATATGCATCATTATGTAGAGAGACGGACAGGAAAGACAAAGAAACATGTCTGTATTGCGGTGCTCTTTGCAATCTCAGGGCTTATCTGCTGGGCCGGGATCAGTCAGGTGATCAGTAATTCGGTTGCATCTTCTTTTGAAAATGCATTTGGGATTCCGCCAATTTTTACGACGGTGATTCTGGTAGTCGTTGCTGCAGTGATCGTACTGCGAAAAAATGCCACAGTAAAGGTGTTGGATATTCTGGTTCCAATCATGGCAGTCTGCTATTTTGTGATTACAATAGTCATTATCTTGTTGAATATCCGAAGCCTTCCGGGTGTATTTGAGCGGATTATCCAGGAAGCGTTTGGGATCCGTCAGGCAGCAGCCGGAGGGTTCGGAGCAGTTCTTATGAATGGTGTAAAAAGAGGGTTATTTTCCAACGAAGCGGGTTCGGGATCAGCACCATGCGCAGCTGCGGCTGCAGAATGTGATACGCCTGTAAAAGCAGGATTTATACAGGCATTGGGTGTATTTATAGATACAATTGTGATCTGCAGCTGTACGGCGATGATCATGCTTCTTGTACCGGAAAAGATGATAGCAGGACTGGAAGGAATGGAGCTTTTGCAGACAGCAATGAATTATCATCTCGGTAAATTTGGCGTGATCTTTATTGCGGTTACGTTGTTCCTTTTCAGCTTTTCAACGTTTCTTGGAATCCTGTTTTATGCAAGAGGAAATGTGGCATATCTTTTAGGGGATAAGTGGTGCTGGCAGACAGCATATAAAATCCTCGCACTTGTGATGCTCTTTATCGGAGGAATTGCGGCTTATCATATTGTATGGGATCTTGGCGATGTGGGAATCGGACTTATGACGATTTTTAATATTGTGACTTTGTATCCTATGGGTGGAGAGGCACTGAAGGAATTGAGGAAGTACGAAAAAAATAAACAGTAGGAGGAACTGGAGAATGTCAAAAGATGAATATTTAATTACAGATGCGCCTCTTAAAGCATTAACTGTTTTTGCAATGCCTATGATTTTAGGCAGCTTTTTTCAACAAGTATATAATATGGCTGATTCTATTATCGTAGGTCAGTTTGTTGGTTCGTCTGCACTGGCGGCAGTCGGTGCCTGCGCTGCACTTACGAATGTCTTCATTTGTATAGCATTGGGTGCCGGTGTAGGTGCAGGAGTGCTCGTGAGCCGTTATTTTGGAGCCAGAGATTATAGTAAAATGAAAACAATCGTGTCAACATCATTGATCAGCTTCCTGATTCTAAGCGTACTTCTGGGCATATTTGGCTTTTGTTTTTCCCATTCGATGATGAGTTTATTACAGACACCTGCTGATATACTGGATGAAGCAGTACTGTACCTTCGTGTTTATTTTGTGGGATTTCCGTTTCTGTTTATGTATAACATCCTTTCAACGATGTTTACCTCGATCGGTGAATCAAAGATTCCATTGGGACTGTTGATATTTTCTTCTATTTTGAATATTTTTATGGATCTCTGGATGGTGGCCGGACTTGGTTTGGGGGTATTTGGTGCAGCTCTTGCAACCCTCATTGCGCAGGGGATTTCGGCAGTGTTTTCACTTTTGATTTTCTTTAGCCGGATGCGTCGATATAAAAGTCATTTTGACTGGTTTGATGGGAAGGAATTGCATTCCATGCTTCGGATCGCTGTGCCATCTGTTCTTCAGCAGTCTACAGTGTCAATTGGCATGATGATCGTACAGGCAGTTGTAAATCCATTCGGTACACAGGCACTTGCCGGTTATTCGGCAACGATGCGGGTAGAGAACGTTTTTTCACTGATTTTTGTATCCATTGGAAATGCAGTTTCACCGTATGTTTCCCAGAATTTTGGCGCAAAGAAAATGGAACGTATCAAAAAAGGATATCATGCGGCACTGGTATTGGATTTATGTTTTGCAGTTCTTGCTTTTATAGTCATTGAAACGCTGCATACCCAGATTTCCTCGTTATTCCTGGGGAAAGACGGAACCGCCCTGGCATATCAGGTGTCCGGGGATTATATGAGATGGCTTGGTTACTTTTTCATTTTTATGGGTATCAAGATGGCAACAGATGGAGTCCTCCGTGGACTTGGTGTCATGCGCCCGTTTCTCGTTGCCAATATGGTAAACCTTGCAATCCGCCTGGCAGTTGCTTTGATTTTTGCACCTCGTTTTGGTATCGAATTTGTCTGGCTTGCCGTACCGGCTGGCTGGTTTGCCAATTTTGTGATTTCCTATGTGGCACTTAGAAAATCGTGGCCAACTGATAAAGCAGCTTCAGTTTGCTAACTGTCTGTTTATTCCGGAAATAGAATTACCCGCACCAACGGTGCGGGTAATAGCATAAGTCAGCAAGAATATAAAATCAGAAATATAATGCCGAAAATCCTTATGGAAGCGGATGACCTGCAGCCAGGTACAGCTCATACCATTCTTCGCGAGTCAGTGTTATCTCACATGCTGCGATAATTTCTTTCAGGCGGCTTTCGCTTGCAGTTCCGGTAATGATTTGCATATTTGCCGGGTGGCGTAAAATCCACGCAGCCGCAATGGTAGTGTCGCTGACATTATATTTTTCAGCCAGTACATGAAGCTTTTGATTCAGTTCCGGGTATTCGTCACTTCCGAGAAAGCATCCTTTCCATGCCGGCATCTGAAATGGTGACCAGGCCTGGAGGGTGATATCGTGGAGGCGGCAGTAGTCGAGCAGACTTCCGTCGTGGTCAATTGAACCGGGGGTTTCCATATTGACTTCCATGCCATTTGCAACAAGATTGGAAACCGGAATGCTGAATTGAACCTGGTTGACAACGAGCGGTTGGCAGACATACTTCTGCAGCAGTGCAATCTGCATCGGTTTGTGGTTTGAAACACCAAAATGGCGGACCTTTCCGCTCTCAAACAGAACATCAAATGCGGCAGCAACCTCTTCCGGTTCTACGAGTGCATCCGGACGGTGAAGCAGCAGAAGATCGAGATAATCTGTCTGAAGCCGTTTTAAAATACCATCGACGGATTTCAAAATGTGCTCTTTTGAGAGATCATAATAACCTTGCCGGATGCCGCATTTTGACTGCAGGTAAATATCTTCCCGTTTCAGGGATGGATCGCCGGCAAAGGCTTCGCCGAACACAGTCTCGCTCATACCGCCGCCATAGATATCCGCATGATCGAAGAAATATGCGCCCTGTTCCAATGCAGAGTGAATGAAATGGTTCATTTCCTCCTTCGATTTTTCAGAAAGTCGCATGCATCCGACTGCAATGGAAGGAATTTTTTGCAGATGATTGCCTAAAATAGTTTCTCTCATGATAAAAATCTCCTTTGTAATGATTTGATATTCGCGGAATTTTTCCGTAAAGCAAGTATGGAAGAAGTCCGGAAGTAAAGAAATAATAATTGTTATACTTTTGACCATGGTATCATCATATCATAGAAGCGCACTCGAGAGTCAATGAAAATTTCTTGAGATAGCTATTAAATTTGAGTAAGAGATAGAAGAGCAGATATTATATCTTGAAAAAAGTACGTTCCATTGGTTCCGTTGAAGTCAATAGATTCCTCTTTACTTTCCCGACACAACTGCTATAATATATCAGACAGCAAGTAAAGGCAAAACAGAGAGGAATTCTATAATGGACATTATACAAAAATTTGGTAACGCAGTGAGCAGTATGTCTCTGGAGGATCCCGGGAAGGCGCGCAGGCTTCTTCTTACAGGATATCGACTTCAGGAGAAACGACTGCTCTTTTTTTCAGATAAAAAGCTGCCCAAGTCGGGACAGTATGTAGCAAGAATTGTTATGAAAAATATCATCCAGGCACTTTCAAAGCCTGAAAATTCAGCGATGGTCAGCATCTTTGTTCCGGGAGAGCTTTTGACGGCGGCAGGGCTGACTCCGTATTCGGTAGAAGCAATGTCCTGCTTTATCGCAGGAACAAGATGTGAGCAGACATTTTTGAGAAAAACAGAAGAAGAGGGATTTCCGGAAACGATGTGCTCCTATCACAGAGTTTTCCTTGGAGCGGCACTATCCGGACTTGTGCCAAAGCCAAAATGTATGATCTACACAAATCTGGCATGTGACAGCAATATGATGACCTTCCCGTATCTGAAGCAGAAAAATATGCTTCCGGGATTTTTTATAGATGTACCGTATGACAAGAACGAAGATTCTGTAAAATATGTGGCAGATCAGCTCCGGGAGTTGAAAGCATTTTTAGAAGATGTTACTGGAAAGAAGATTTCCGAAGAGGCAGTACGGCAGGCGGTCAATAACAGCAACCAGGCAGCCGCATATTATCATGAACAGCTGGCACTGCGCAAAGAACATGATCCGGTCACGAGCCTGACCAATGAGCTGTACGCGATTTTCATGTGCCACCTCATGGCGGGTTCGCAGGAGGCAGTCAAGTATACGAAATTGCTTCTGGAAGATGTGAAAAAGGCACCGAAGAGCGAAGGTCTGCATATTCTCTGGATGCATATGATGCCATTTTTGCAGGAACCGGTAAAGGATATTTTCAATTACAGTGACCAGATTCATATCAGTGCCTGTGACTTTGTGGCAGACGGACTTCAGAAGACACATTATGAAGATCCGTATGAGTCCATGGCAGAAAAGATGGTGAACTGCATTTACAATGGAAGCGTCAAGCAGAGAATCCAGAAGGCAAAAGAGCTTGCGGCGCAGACAAATGTGGATGGAGGAATCCTTTTTACACATTGGGGATGCAAAGGTACGATCGGAGCTTCCAGTCTGATCAAAGGATCGCTTGAGGAAGCAGGGATCCCGACCATGATCCTTGATGGAGATGGATGTAATCCGGCAAACAGCAGTGATGGACAGATTTCTACAAGACTTCAGGCTTATATGGAGATGCTGAAGGTAAATAAAGCAGAAAAATATGCCGCAAATCACGGAAAGGGGGCTGGGTCAGATGATACATTATGTCTGTAAATATACGCCGGTAGAGTTATTGAATGCATTTGGAGAAGAGTGTGCCGTACTGGAGGAAATGCCGGAGAACTTTGAAATGTCGGATCAGATCGCACACGCAAATCTGTGCGGTTTTGGGAAATCTGTGATTCAGGCAGTTCTGGAAGGAAAGGTTAAGCAGCTTGTACTTGTGAACTGCTGTGATTCTGCCCGGAGAGTTTATGATATTGTAGAGAGTACCGGAAAATGCAATTTTTTATATATGCTGGATCTTCCGCATGAGGATAATGAATGTGAGAAGGTAAAGTATGCACAGGCAATCATGCGCCTGAAAAAAGCATACGAAAAATTTTCCGGAAAAACATTTGATAAGGAAGCATTTTTAAATTCATTTACAGAAAATGAGACAGAAATGAAGCCATACATTGGTCTGATGGGTGTGCGTGTAACGGGTATTCTTGAAAAAATGATCCGGGATAATATTCAGATGGACGTGGACAATCTTACCTGCACCGGTGGAAGACAGCTTGCAGTTGTTCCGGAGCAGATGAGACAGATGGATGAAGAAAAAATGTTTCTGGCTTATGCGGATGCCCTGCTTTGCCAAATCCCATGTTTCCGAATGAATAACAACACTCGGAGAAATCAGCTGTATCTGGATCCAAACTTGAAGGGAATTATTTATCATACGATCAAATTCTGTGATTATTATGGATTTGAATATGCGAGCATTAAAAAGAATATCAAAGTACCGCTTCTGAAAATCGAGACGGATTTTACAAGTCAGAGCGCTGGACAGTTACTGACGAGAATCCAGGCATTTGCAGAAACGATTGAAGGATCGGAAGACATGGATCCGGGAAAAGGAATCAGTGAGGAGGCAAGAAAAAAGATGGAGTCAGGAATATATTATGTAGCAGGGATCGACAGTGGCTCTACAAGTACAGACGTTGTGATTCTGGATCAGGACGGAAAAATTAAATCTACGATGATCATTCCGACAGGCGGCGGAGCGATGATGAGTGCGGAGAAAAGCCTGGATCTTGCCGTAGAGAAGGCAGGAATTAAGAAAGAAGAAATTGTCAGAATTGTCACGACGGGATATGGACGTGCTTATATTGAAAGCGGGGATGACAGTATTACAGAGATCACCTGTCATGCCAAAGGTGCGCATTACCTGAACCCGAATGTGCGGACGGTGATCGATATCGGCGGACAGGATATCAAGGCGATCAGCATCGATGAAAATGGCGCAGTAAAGAATTTCCTGATGAATGACAAATGTGCGGCAGGAACCGGAAGGTTTCTGGAAATGATGGCACGGACTTTGGGACTTTCTCTTGAAGAGATGAGTACAAAAGGATTGGAATGGAAGGAAAATATTGTGATTTCCAGTATGTGTACGGTGTTCGCTGAGTCAGAGGTGGTATCACTTGTGGCTCAGAATAAAGATGTGGCAGATATCATCCATGGTCTGAATGTGTCGGTTGCTTCGAAAGTAGGAGCACTGGCGGCACGTCTTGGGAAAAAGAATCCGGGAGAATATATGATGACAGGCGGAGTGGCAAAGAATCCTGGAATCATCAAAGCACTGGAAGAAAAGCTGGATGCAAAATTGTATATTTGCGACGAGGCACAGCTTTGTGGTGCGCTTGGAGCTGCATTGTTTGCATATGAGAAGTGCAGTGTGTAGAGGCTGTGTTTGTAATCACCGGACATTATTTTATATTGCATAAAAAAGAGAAACCTTACCAATTTAGTGCGACAGCCCCTTATTTTACCAGAACAATTTGGCGTTCGCGTTTGTGACGGTTTTTTCTATATTCTGTAGGAGAAATTCCGTGGTATTCTTTAAATATTTTTGAAAAATAAGAAGGCGAACTGAATCCACAGATCTGACTGATATAGTCCACGGACCAGTCAGAAGTAAAAAGAAATTCTTCACTCTGGGTGATGCGAAAATCCAGTATATATTTTTTCAATGGAACACCCATCTGCTTTGAAAAGATTTCTGAGAGATAGGATCGATTCAGATTCAGTTTGTCTGCAATATACTGAACTGTCAGGTCTCGTCCGTAGAAATCTTCTACAATAGAAATTGCTCGCTGTACATGACTTTCTGAATTCTGACGACTTTTTTTTCGGGAAACTCTTTGGAGTTCTCGATAAAAGTACCAACTTTTGAAAGAAGAAGGAGAAGAATGCCATTGGTATACAGATCATTTTTTGTACTATCATTTTTTATGGAAATCAGAATCTCAAGGAGATCCTTGATTTCCTCAAAGACTTCTGTAGAAAGTCCTTTTGTGAGGGACGGATAACCGAATCCAAGACGATGCATGAAGTATGGAGCGAGTTCGCCATTGAAGCCAACCCACGAATAAGTCCATGGATTCTCCTTATCGGCCTGATAGAAGACCATCTGATCCGGTTCAATCAAAAAAATCTGTTTTTCTTCAATAAGATATTCTGTTTTATTAACAACAAGACGTCCCTTCCCGGAAAGAACAAAATGCATGAGATAATAGGGTCTTGTTCCAGGTCCGTAGTAATGAAGAGGCAGACATTCTGAATGACCGCAGAAACGAAGTTTTATATCATTCCAGCTGGTGTCTCTGTACAGATTTAATTTTTCTAATTCCATAGGATCTCCTTTCGGTAATTTGTATATTTATATTCGATAGATACAAAATTTTTGCTTTTATTAAACTACAATTTCCGACAAAATTTATAAGTTATCCAACAAAAGTGACTAACATGGTAATAAGATTATAGTATATGATATCAATGTAGACAAGAGAAAGAAAAGAAAAAAATAATCTAAAAATTCAGACAGGAAACGAATCGATTCAAATTCACAGAAAAGTAAAAAGCTATAGTTATTAGAAGAAAGAAGTCAGTTTGTAAAAGGTGACCTGTATTTTGTGCACCCTAAAATAAAATGGAAAGGTAAGGAAAGAGATATGTTAGAATTTGCAAAAACACCACCAAAAGGATGGAACAGCTGGGATGTATATGGAGCGTCTGTTACAGAAGAAGAAGTAAAAAGAAATGCAGATATTATGGCTGAAAAGCTTAAGAAATATGGATGGAACTATGTGGTTGTAGATATTCAGTGGTACGAGCCAGGAGCTGAGTCAGCAGCATATCGCAAGTTTGCGGATTTGAAGATAGATGAATATAGTCGTGTGCTTCCGGCTGAAAATCGTTTTCCAAGTTCAGCAGATGGAGTTGGGTTTGCACCACTTGCTGAATATGTACACCAATTAGGGTTGAAATTCGGTATTCACATTTTAAGGGGAATACCAAGACAGGCTGTTCATGGAAGAATGCATATCAAAGGAACGGATAAGACAGCAGATCAGATTGCTGTTAACAGCATTTGTCCATGGAATTCAGATATGTATGGAGTGGATATGTCAATTCCGGAAGGACAGTTATATTATGATTCTCTTATGGAACTGTATGCTTCATGGGGAGTTGATTTCATTAAGGTAGATGACATTGCATATTCAACGATTTACAGAGATTCTCATAGAAAAGAGATTGAAGGTATTCGAAAGGCCATTGATAAAACGGGACGGGAGATTGTACTTTCCCTTTCACCGGGACCGGCAAGACTTCAGGATGGAAGCTTTCTCCAAAAGAATGCCAATATGTGGAGACTTACAGACGATTTCTGGGATGAGTGGGAATTGCTCTATGATATGTTCGATCGTTGTAATTATTGGTCGCCATTTATCCGTAAAGGAAACTGGCCTGATTGCGATATGCTTCCGCTTGGACATATTGGAATCCGTTCCGGTGAGCGTGGAAAGGCAGACCGTATGACTTGCTTTACGAAACCGGAACAAAAGACAATGATTACATTATGGTCTATCTTCCAGTCGCCACTAATGTATGGCGGGGAACTGGATGATCTGGATGCCTGGACTCTTTCACTGCTGACGAATACAGAGGTAAATGAAATGCATCGCACATTGGAAGGACAAAGACAGGAGTACAGAGATGATGAATGGATCGTCTGGTCAGGTGAAAATAAGGAAAGTACATATATTGCAATCTTTAACGTATCAGATGAAAAGAAAGAAATTCCAGGTAAATTGACAGAGCGATATCTTCGAAAAGATGCAAAAGAAATCTGGTCAGGAAAAAAGGTAACAGAAGGAACAGAAGGAACAGAAGAAGTAGAAAGCCATGGCTGTGTACTGTATCAGATGAAAAGAATATGATGAACGTTAGATAGGAGGAATGAAGTGATGGACACAATAGGGAAGAAACTTGGTCTGAAAGAGAAGATGGCCTATGGCTGTGGTGATGCGGCAAGTAATATTATCTGGGCATCTACGGGAACGTTCTTAATGTTCTATTACACTGATGTGGTAAATATCAATGCGGCAACAATTGGAGTCATTTTTCTGATTGCCAGGGTGATCAACGCAGTTGTTGCACTTCTTACCGGATGGCTGATCGATAATACGCATTCCAAATACGGAAAGGCAAGGCCATGGCTTTTGTGGTTTGCTGTTCCGTTTGGAATCGTAACATTTGCAATATTTGCAGTTCCGGATGTAGCAAAGCTGTACCAGATTATTTATGTATTCATTGCATATAATGCAATGATGAGCGTCTATTCTCTGATTAATATTCCATATGGATCTATGGCTACAATGATGACCAAAGACCAGTATCAGAGAACACTGTTGAATATCTTCCGTCAGTTGTTTGCACAGATTGCGAGTCTTCTTGTTACAGCAGGAACTCTTCCACTGGTAGACTTTATAACGGAATATGTGGGGGCGAGAAAAGCATGGAGTATCGTATACGGAATATTTGGTGTCATTGCGGCAATTCTGTTCTTCTTATGCTTTGCAGGATGTAAAGAGAGAATTCATGAAAATGAAGAGACGAAGACAGAAAAGATTCGTGTTGTTGACGGAGTAAAAGCAGTGTTGAAAAACAAATACTGGCACATGCTGATGGTGATATCCATTTGTATCAATATCTTCTTTCAGGCCATCAGTACGGTAAACACATATTATAGTAAAGCGGTTCTTCATAATAGCAGTATGATCAGCATATTGAATACGGCTTATATCGTTCCTGCAATTGCAACCTTTTTCTTTGTACATCTGGTTGTGAAGAAGTATGGAAAAGGAAAGACTACGATGTTTGGATGGATGATTATCTGTGTCAGCTATGTGATACTTTTACCATTTACAGAAAATACAACAGTACTGATAATCACAGCTGCTATGCGTGGCGTGGGATATTGCTTCCTACTTGCAGTGTCTTCTGCAATGGTAAGTGATGCAGTTGAATATGGAGAATGGAAAACGAAAATTCGTGTCGAAGGGCTGACATTCAGTATGCAGGGATTTGTAGGAACAATTGCGGCAGGTATTGTTACGGCAGTCATCGGATGGGTACTCAATTTCAGTAAATATGATGGAACACTTTCATTTGCTGATACACAGGCAGGATCTGCAGTACTTGCAATTAAACTGTTGTTTATCGCAGTTCCGTTTGTTGTCGGAGTATTGAATATTATATTGTTAAAATTTTACAAACTTGATAAAATGTATCCGCAGATTATTGAGGATTTAAATAAGCGGAATGGAAAATAAGTGGGGAATGTATATGAAGACAAGCATATCAGAAAAAATAGCTTATGGTATGGGAGATGTTGCATGTAATGTAGTATATGCACTTACATCTGGTCTTATCGTATATTTTTATACAAATGTAATCGGAGTATCAGCAGGAGTAGTAGGTACGATCCTGCTGGTATCTAGAGTGTTTGACGGTGTCTCAGATCTTTTGATTGCCCAATTGATGGATAAGATTAATTCCAGACATGGAAAAGCAAGAGCGTGGATTCTGTGGATGGCCGCGCCGTATGCGGTTTCAGCTACGGCACTATTTGCAGTCCCATCGCATGCGGGCAAAATGGTACAGGCAATCTATATCTTTGTTACTTATAATTTGTGTACGACAGTTGTCTACACGGCATTAAATCTTCCATATTCGGCAATGGCGCCGTTGATGACAAATGATGAAGAGGATCTGGCTAAATTAAATATTTTCAGAATGTCTATGTCGCCTGTCAGCAACATGATTGTAACCGCCTTATCACTGCCACTGATTAACTTTCTTGGTGGAGATCAGAGGGCATGGATTATAGTAACGGCGGTATATGGAATTATTGCGTTTGGAATGCTAATGTGGACCTTTTTAGGAACAAAGGAACGTTTTCATACGGAAGCGGCAGCAGAAGCAGAAAATCTTCCATTTCGAGTTCGTCTGAAAGCTGCTGCACAGAATAAATATTTTATCATTATGTTCTTGATGGTAATGGCACTTGCTCTGTATCAGAATGTCAATGGAACAGTATCTACTTATTATGCGCAGTATGTGCTTGGAAATGCAGAAATTATGGGGGTTATGCAGACGTGTGAAAAAATTCCGTGGATTCTTGGAATCATCTGTATGGCGCCATTGATTAAGAAGTTTGGAAAGCGTAATCTGGTCTTGGGAGGAGCCATCATATGTATTGCTGCGCAGATTATTCTAATGATTAATCCGGAAAATATGAAGTTGGTTTTAGCTGCTTCCATTATTCGAGGACTCGGAGAGGCTCCGATTAACGGACTCACTTTTACCATGCTGGCAGATGTAATTAATTATGGACATTGGAAAACTGGCATTCGTGTACATGCGCTGATATTTTCCACCTTTACGGTCGGACAAAAATTTGGTGGGGGTGTGGCAGGCTGGGCAATCGGCCAGTTAATGCAGTTATCCGGATTTACCGGAAGTGTTACAGAGACAGTGGAAGCTGTCGCAATGATTAAAAATTTGTATATTTACGGAGTGATATTGGCATGGGGATTAATTGCAATCTGTATGTTGGCATATCATCTGGACAAGGAATATGATCAGGTGCTGGCAGAATTGAAATGAAAAACCAGTTGGAATGGGGCTGTTGAACTGAACTGCTCCCCGTCAAGTAGACAATTGAAAAAATATAAATTTTTCCTGCCAGTAGAAATTATCTGCTGGCAGTTTTATGCAGCTTGCAAGTAAATTTTGTGTTTTTCCATTGATCCATTGTCGATACATTTAGCAACTCGCGACATGCTTTGCGTTATTCCAGCATTTATAAGTTTTGTATGAAATATCCTGTTTGTATATTGAAATCCCCTGTCACTGTGAAACAGTGGCTGCGCACCAGGATTTCTAAGTAAAGCACTGTCTACCGTATCAAACACCAAAGTATTGTTGTTCTTATCACGAATAGCATACGAAACAATCCGTCTATCATATAGATCCAGTATTGCACTTAGATAAAGTTTACGTTTTTCCATCCCCATATAATAATGGAATTCTGTCACATCAGTGAGCCATTTCTCGTTTGGTGCTTTGGCAGTGAACTCGCGATTAAGTATGTTTTCAGCTATATACTGAGGGTTTGCAGCCTGTCTTGTGCACCCGTTGTTAGAATACTTGATAGTTGATTTTATATTAAGTTTACGGCAAATGCGTAGCACACGTTTATCGTTTACATCAATACCATGATATCGTTCCAGATCATCTCTGATCTTTCGATAGCCTTTATCCGGTGACTCTGTATGAATCTTTTCTATCTCATCAGCAATAAGTCTATTCTTTTGTTCACTTTCAGGAATTTCTCTATGTAACCATTTATAGTAAGAGGCTTTGGAAACTCTGCCAAGTTTACAAAGTGCAGCGATTGGATAATTATGTTCTTTGTGTTCTTCTTTGATTGCCTGATATATATGTTCATGACGAATCAGGCTTAGCCCCGCCTCCTCTCTATTTCTTCGAGTTTTTTTAAGAAAGATGTAAAAACTGAAAACCGGTAAGGTTTTTTACGCATATCGCCATGCAATATGCAATTATCTTTTATTTCATTGCATCTTTAATTGCGCCAAGCAGCTCTTTATAGGTTTCATAGGCCGGGATCTGCGGATAATCCGCTTTGATCTTGTCGGTTGAACGGAATAAGAATCCTGCCTTACTTGCCTGGATCATACCCAGATCGTTGTAAGAATCCCCACTTGCAATTGTTTCAAATCCGATGGACTGCAGTGCCTTCACGGTTGTTAGTTTGGAATTTTCCACACGCATCTTGAAGTCTGTGATCTCACCATTTTCCGCAATTTCCAGACTGTTGCAGAAAAGTGTCGGATGATCAAGCTTTTCCATGAGCGGCATTGCAAATTCGGTGAAGGTATCACTGAGAAGGATTACTTGGGTGAAGGAACGTAGCTCATCCAGGAAGTCTTTTGCGCCCGGAAGCGGATCAATCTTGGAAATTGTTTCCTGAATTTCTTTGATTCCGAGACCATGCGCTTTTAAAGTATCCAGTCTCCAACGCATCAGTTTGTTATAATCAGGTTCATCTCTTGTGGTTCTTTTCAGTTCTGGAATTCCACTTGCTTCTGCAAATGCAACCCAGATTTCCGGTACAAGTACTCCTTCGACATCCAGACATGTAATATACATATGTTAACCCTCCTGTACTTTCTGTTTTTTGCTTTCTATCATATCATATATCTGTTTATTTTGCATGCTTTTTTGAAATTGAATAAAAACTGCTGGAGAGAAACCTGTATAAACTACATGATGGCATGGAAAACCATGTAAAGAAGTTATTCGGGAAAATTGCGGGTTCCATTTTGGAATGTGCGCAAACCGGAAAGATGTTGACGATAAATTTTTTCAGGGACTATAATATAAGTATCTGTGGCAAAAGAGGGATGTTTCGGAATGGATCATTGAAAAAAGAAAATCTGCCGAAACATATTTTGCTTAAATTACATAAAGGAGAAAAAGGATGAATAACTTTATTTTTGAAAATAAAACGAAAGTATATTTCGGGAAAGGATGTGTCGGTGAGTATCTGCCGAAAATCGCTGCGGTGCATGGGGATAAGGTTCTGCTTGCCTATGGCGGCGGCTCGATCAAGAAAAATGGAGTTTATGAGGAAGTCATAGCAGCACTTGAAAAAGCCGGGAAAACGATCATTGAATTTCCGGGGATCATGGAAAATCCGACTTATAAGAAGGTGCTTGAAGGCACAAAGCTGGTAAAGGAAAAACAGGTGGACTGGATCCTTGCAGTCGGCGGCGGTTCGGTTATGGACTGTAGCAAGGCAATTTCCATGGCAGCGGTCAGCGAGAAAGATGTGTGGGATGAGTACTGGGCGAAGAAGGGTGTTGTGGATTTTGAACCGATGCCACTTGGCGTGATCGTAACAGCGTCCGGAACAGGCAGTGAGTGCAACGGGGGAGCAGTTATTACCAATGAAGAGGTCATGATCAAGACAGACCGGGATTATCCGAAATGCAATCCGGAATTTGCATTAATGGATCCGACTTACACTTATACTGTTCCGACAAAACAGATGGTGGCAGGAAGCTTTGATATCCTGTCTCACGTTATGGAGACTTATTTCAGTGAGCCGGACGAGGATAACGTATCAGATGATATTTCGGAAGCTCTGATGCGCGGCGTGATAACAAGTCTTCGTGCGGCATTGGTAAATCCGGAGAATTATACAGCAAGAAGTAATCTGATGTGGCTGTCTACCATGGCGGAGAACCGGATCATCAAGCTCGGCAAAAAATGTGATTTTGAATGCCATCAGATGGAGCATCAGATCAGTGCTTATACCAACTGCAGTCATGGATGTGGACTTGCTGTGCTGCATCCGGTTTATTATCGGCATATCTGTCAGGCAGGCGCAAAGAAATTTACCCGGTTTGCGGAAAATGTATGGAGAATTCCGAGAAATGGACGTACCGATGAAGAGATGGCTGAAGCTGGCGTAGAGGCATTGGCTGATTTTATCAGAGAGATCGGACTTCCGACAACACTTCGGGAAGTAGGCGTGGAGAAAAAAGAGGATCTGAAAGAAATTGCGGATTCTTGTTATCTGGTGGATGGAAATTATAAGAAGATGACACATGAGGAGATTCTGGAAATATTTTTGGAGTGCTTCTAGCTAATTGGAATGGAACTGAAAGAGATTAAAGAGATCCCTGTGCCGTAAATGGTGCAGGGATCTCTTGCTGTCGTGATCTGGTATGCAGGAAAATTTCTATACTGGATGGATCTCTTGGTTAAGGTGATCTGAAGTGTTTTGAGGATTTGTTTCCTCCGAGTGTTCATTCACCGGAAGATATTCATACTTCGGAATGAAATCCCGTTTATCGTACAGTTTATAATACTGAATGAAAATACGGTCCATAACTTTTGGAATCTGACTTTCATCTGATTCAAATAAAATGATCAGATACTGCATGGCACTATACCGTGTACACACGTCAATCCTACGGATCTTGTGACGGATCGCTTCCTCCATGTATTCCAGTGCCTGTTCAATATTTTCAATATACATCATAGAATCCGGAGCGGTTTCCATTGTGACCATGACCAGGAAACAATGGTATTTATGTCGTTCTCCAAGTTGGTTGATGTACTCATAAATCTTAGAAAATTCACGGTAATTAAGATTAAGTGCTCCGGAATAGTTTCCGCTGTTGCGAAGTGCTTTTGCCACAAGGGAAAGATCTTTTGCTACGCTGGAAACCGGGAATACGGTATTGTCCATCTGTTGATAGAAAAAGAAATTGTGTTTTCCGTTTTGCTTGACATAATAGAGTGCTTTATCTGCTTTGGAAGAACACTCGTCAAAGGAATCTCCCTTGGTACACATGCAAAGTCCGGCAGAAATGGATGCAACACGGATCTCAAAATCTTTTTTCTTTTCAGAATCAAAGCGGGAAAACAGAGTTTCCATAAGCTCGGATATTTCATTTTTACCGGCATCCGGTACAAAAAGAAGGAATTCATCGCCACCAAACCTGCAGCCAACCGAATTTCCGATATGCTCGGAGAGGAGAGCTCCAAGTGCTTTCAGTGCACGGTCGCCGGCTTTATGACCGTAGATATCATTTATCTTTTTCAGATTATCCATATCCATAAAGATCAGACAGCCATTGTGTTCCTGCATCAGCTGTGCGATCATTTTCTGACCGGTATTTCGCATAGGGAGTCCGGTAAGAAGATCAAAATTTTCTACTTCCTCCTGGCTCTTCATCGTATTCATAACATTGGAAATGAAGTTGCTGATTTCAAATTCCATGCCAGGAAGAGCTGGCTCGTCATCAATTTCCAGATAAGTATCTGTGATCGTCAGACGATTCTCATCCATCAGTCTGAGAAAAATATCTGCGATTTCCGGATCGAACTGAGTTCCTCTGTTTTTGCGTATTTCTTCATAAATTGTTTCTTTTGGAAGAGAATTACGGTAAATACGGCGGGAATTCATTGCGTCATAGCTGTCAGCAACAGCAACGATTCGCGCATGGATCGGAATTTCTTCACCTTTTAGACCGTCCGGATAACCATGGCCATCATAACGCTCATGATGAGATCGGGCAACTTCGGTTACATGATTGATGATCGAAACATTTTTCAAAATCTCAGCACCAATAACCGTATGTTCCTTAATAACAGCGTACTCTTCGTTTGTCAGTCTGGATGGCTTGTTTAAAATAATATCAGGGATGCCGACTTTTCCGATATCATGCAGATGAGCTGCATGTCGGAGATTGACGATTTCAGAGCGATTCCAACCCATTTCCTGCGCAATCAGTGCAGAGTATTCCGCAACACGATGGGAGTGCCCTCTGGTGTATTCGTCCTTGGCCTCGATGGTCGTAGAGAGAGTCTGCATCATCTGTAAGGAAATTTTTTCCATCTGCCGTTTACGTTTCAAAAGCTCCTCTTTTTGACGATGCATTTCAATGGTATGCACATTCTTTATTGTACGGATAATGTTAATGAAAAGAAGGATCAACATACCGACACCAATAAAAAGACCGGAAATCAAAACTACAAAATATGTAGAAATGGATTCGATGGCGATGGCAAGCATTGCAATGATCAGACCAATCAGCACCAATTTGTTTTTTCGGTATTCTTTCTTTCGCATATCCAGACAGAAAGTCAGGAAAATCAGAAAGAAGGTGACTGCAAGAATCACGTGGGCGCCCGGCAGAGTTTCAATAAAATCAGCAATGCCAGTCAGATGAAGAACCAGACAGATCAAAAAGTTACCAAATGCCGCACAGCCAAGGTAAAAGTAAGGCTTTTTATAACGCCCCTGTTGAATGAGATCTGCATAAAAAAGTACCGGGATCGGAACGAGCATGATCATCACAAAGCATAAAGTCCCCAGTGCAGATGGATTCGGAACTATAAGCTGTCTGAGCTTGGATTCGCCGAGCATCCATGTGGCTCCCATGGTCATGCACCATCCAAGATATTCCATATCGAATTTTCTGTTATAGACAATTCCGAGTGCGATACTGAAAAGGATGGTAATGATACCAGCGAACAAGATAAAGAAAGCAATAATAGTCTCAAGCCCGTAAGATTCAAAAATATATTCCCAGATATCACTCTTGTCTCCGAAATAGATCTCATTGACTACACCGGAATAGTTAGAGGTATTGGTAGTCAGCTCAATACGGAGTTCTTTTCCTGCATCTGCTGCTGAAGTAGGACAGAAAACATAACAGCTGGCAGAATTTTTCCCAGTCAGTCGATGGTCTTTGGTTGAGTATTCAGTGCGAAGCACTCCGTCAATATAGAAACGGATATCCTGCAGAGAGGAACGTATAGCAAGTGAACTTTGCGTATAATTTTCAGGAAGTGTTGTGGTAATGACCATAGTCTCTTTCTTTAGATAACTATAAAACAACGAAGCCCGTTAGCCCTTGTGGTTAGCGGGTTTTCGCTGTTCTGTACTTGTTGCAAAATCCGCTTCGGTCAAATCTCGGTCAAATAATTTTCTAAAGAAATGTTGCACCTTTTCTATTCTCTTTCTTATTCTTGTTCTGATTATATGATTTCCTTATACAAATTCTGTAATTTATCCATTTCCGATTTTGCTTTATCATCTGTGACGTGCGTATACAAATCCAGTGTGATTGCTATGGAATAATGTCCGAGGAATCCTTGTACTACCTTTGCGTCAATCCCGGCTTCAAAACAACGCGTTGCAAAAGTATGACGAAGTGCATGTGGATAAAAATGCGGAATCGGTATAAACACTGTCTTGTTTTTCTCTGCCTGCTTTTTTCGTTCCTTATTGATAGATTTTTCTATCCAGTCTAACGTCACTTGAAAGGTGTGTTCTGTAATCGGTTTTCCGTTCTTTCCAACAAACACAAGATTTTCAAATCCCTCTAATGGTTGCCATTCACTAGCTGACAACTGCATTTCTTTCAACTGAATCCACTGACGTTTTAAAGCCTTATACACACTGTCCTGCATGGGAATCGTCCGTATACTGTTCTTTGTCTTTGGTGTCTGGTACTTGAATACATACTTCTTTGTTTCCTTATCTTTGATATACACCAACGTTTTATTTACAGAAATTTCCCGTTTCCGAAAATCTACATCATCCCATGTAAGCCCAAGCAGTTCTCCGCCACGCATTCCCGTTCCGAGTGCTACCTGTATGAGATTCTCGTGTATTCTCTCCTTTGCGTGTTCCAATACTTCCCGTTGTTCTTTCACAGTCAGTACCCGTATCTGTTTTGTCTTTGTTTTGGGAACTTCCACTCCTGCACATGGGTTGAATGTAAGAATCCTGTTATGCACTGCATATTTGAACATAGCATTGAGAATATTATACACATCCCGTATAGTCTTTGTGCTGTAATCATCATCTGCCATATTCTGAAGCAGACGTTCCAAAATAATCGGATTAAAATCTGCCACACGTTGTTTTCCTATCTGCTTCTTTATGTAACGTCTGTAAAAATCATCATAACGTACTTGTGTACTCTCCTTGATAGTCCGCTTCTTATGGGTATTCAGCCAGATATCAAACCATGTATCCAGAGTGATATTATCGCCCTTTCCTTTCAACCCATGCTTGACTTCATAGCGTAAATCTTCCATTTCTTGAACTAACTTTTTTAAGTCCGCATTATCTTTTGTATACGTTTCTCCTTTGTAATAAAACCGCCCTCTGTAAATTCCGCTTTTTCTCTGCATAATTCCCGGCGGTAATGGATTTCCTTTTAAGTCCTTGCCCAATCTGCACGCTCCTTTCCGTGCAAGGACTATCAGAACTGGTCTGACAGTATTATATGCTTATTTGTGTTTATACTGCAATTACTTCATATTTATTTTTCAGATTATGCCCTTCGTTTTTCTTCAAAAACTGGTCTAAAACCTCAGAGCGTATAAGAATCTTATTTCCAATCCTTATGACCGGAATCTTCTGCCATGTAATCAGCTTTCGCAGATTATTTCTTCCAATTCCCGTATACTCTGACGCTTCATTCACTGTAAGGGCTTTCTTTGTCTGTATCGTTTTCTGTGTATGTTCTGTCAAAGATTCTCCTTTCTTCTTCCCTCAAAAGGAAAGATTTTTTATAGTCCTCATATATGCGTTGTTGTTCTTCGTTCATCTGCCCCCGTTCTATTAGCTGGCGGATATAATCTCTGTTATCCAGTTTTCCGATTTTATCCATTAGCTTTAAAGAGGGCGAAACTGCTACGTTCAGCCACTGCCATGTTCGTTCCAGTGTCTTTTTCTCTGGATTCATGGTCAACTTTATCTTCCCTACATCCTGCATGAGTTCTTCCCACGGGGGATAAGTAGGATAAAGCCGTTTTCTTGTAACCGTGCTGTTTTCCGGCTTCTGTAAAAACCGCACTTTCTCGTTTAATACAGACAACGCAATCCGTGCCACATCCCTGTCTTTCAGAAGTTCTTCTACTAATCTGACCGCTTTTTTGTGCCGGAATCGAAGTTCATATCTGTTCCAGTCCGGGTTGAGTTCTTTTCCGAACTTTTCTGCCTGTTCATATCCCTTTTCATAGAATGTAATCCGAAAATCACTGTGTTTACTGCCGAGATATAGTGTTTTTCCCTGCGCTTCTATTTCATCCTCTTTCAGTCTATCAGAACGATTCTCTGCTGTATCACGCAACTGACTAGATATCAGCCCCTCGTTTTTCAGACGAATCAATTCCGGGATAGACAGATAAGGCTTTGTATCGTCGATTGCCAAGTCTATCCTCGGAAAATTCACCGGGTATCTGCAAACTCTTTCCAGAAAATCAAACCATGTTTCCTTATTCATCATAAGGAAATTTTCATAATTCCTGCACCCCGAACCACTCATAAGAATCTGAAATCCCTCATACTGTGCATTTCCTGTCGGTTTCAGAATCTTGATATTGTCAAATCTTGCTATCAGTTCGTGTCCAGCAATTCCTTTTTCCTTACCATGCAGTTCCATAAAACTCAGTGGAATCCGCAAGATATCTTCTATGATTATGAACACGTCTACACCTTTGACAGTAATCTGACACCAGTCAATCAGTGCTGTCAAATCTTCTTTCTGACGAGTTACCCCCCTGTTAGTATAGGGGGGTTCTGAAATTTTCATTACCTCTGTTATCATCATCCCTGCCTTTCGTAGTATGCCGTGGCTTTCGCCACGTTCCCGGAACTTCTCTACTCCCTTTGCTCCTTTCACGCTGTACGGAGCAGTCCGCAGAGAATTTCCGGGAACAGTCTCTACACGTTTCCTTTTCCGGTAACAACACGGATACCCTTGCAGGAGATTCTGTCCACCAATACCGGGAAGTTTCCTCTCTGCACATAAGGGGCATATACCGCTTCTTCTAGTTCTACCACTGTGTAAGGCTCTACCTTTGGAAGTTCTGTTGCTTCCAGACGGATATCTACGCTGTTTCCAAGTTTCATGCTTCCGAGGTGAAGTTTCAATGCTTCCACTTCCTCGGTTTTCTTCCGGGTTTCCTTATCATACTTGTAGCAGTAGTCTGCTCCCATGTAACGGAGTTCCCCGAACGCTTCTCTGACCTGTTCTTTTGTCAATGTAATCTGCATGCTACATTTCTCCTTTTTTGAAATCATGGTGAATGAGTGTCTGGTAAGTGTGACAAGTCCTTTTCATATCCACGTCTATATTTATTTCATTACTTTTCTCCTTACCTCTTAACCTCATCATAGACCTGTTTTTTCTTCTTGTCAACAATTATTTTACTTTTTCCCTTACTTTTTATTTTTGTATTTCAAACGCTTAACTATATCTTTTTATAACTTATTATAATTTTACCCTTACATTTATCCTTATCTTGTGTTATGATGAAAACAGAAACGAGGTGTGCATATGTTTGTGAATAAAGAAGCAGTAGGAAAACGAATTTTACAGATACGCAAGAAATACGGTTACAGTATGCAGAAGTTTGGGGAAATCATAGATAATGCCCCGAAAGGCTCTGTAAACAGTTGGGAAAAGGGTGTGAATCTTCCCAATGAGAAACGCTTGAAGCAGATTGCCACGTTGGGCAATATGACGCTGAATGAACTTCTGTATGGTTCATTTAAAGAATATGTAGATATGCTTATCACAGAAAAACTGGGGATTGAACTGCCGGAAGAATTTACCAGAACTTTCTATTCTCTTTTAGAGCAGAACGGATTTACCTACGGGGATGATATCGAGATTGTCCGGCTTGTAAACGGCTTTCTGACTTATCATAACCTTACAACAAAAGAAACCGCCATTTTCTATCAGCCAACTGCATACTCCGGCGATTATTTTGACGGTATCATACAAAAAGCGGATTCTTCCGTTCTGGTCTGCCGGGCATATGCAGATAAGGCAAACAACACCTTACATATCATTCCGGCTTTTGAGAATGGACAGACTGAGGAAGTAGCAGACTTCTTTCATGCACTGAAAAGCATAACCGCTCCACACAACAACAATTATTTCACTTCCGGCTTTCTGACACTCGGACTGGCATTGAGAGATTCCAAAGTAATTATCTATGGAATTGATGAAAAACAGGGAACAGCACAGGTAATCCCTTACGAATATGATTGCGAATCAGACGCTTATATCCAGAATGAACATCTGTCATATACCAGACAGGATAGCTTTTTCCGAGAAGCCACGAAAGAAGCGGTCTATTGGAAAATGCAATCCGACAGAAGTAACCCATAAGATAAACAAGAGGACTTGCAAGGTTTGTGACCTTTCAAGTCCTCTTATGTATCATGATGGTATTGGCTGTGTCCGTTCCGTAAAGGACTGCCCTACGGCGTCTCGGCTTCGCCTTGTTCCTTTACCTCACTAATAATAATGTTCTGATAGCAGAACTCTTACTTATACTTTTATCTTACTATTCTTTCAATTTTTACCGTTTCACCATCAATATTATACTTAAAAAAATAAAATTTAATAACATTTCCTTCTGATACTTGTTCTAGATCACCTTTACACTTAGTACAATCTAAACTAACTTTTGTCGTATCAAAAAATAGACTACTTTCTTCCTTCTCATTTAGTTCTATTAAAAGTGTATCAAAAGTTTTCTCTACAACAACCCCACTCAAATGAAACCAATGAGAATTATCATCTCCACTAGAACGCAACTCCATATTTTGACGATTCTCCTTAAAAACATTTCCTTTTACGCCAAGCACAATTAATACTATTGCAAGCAAAAGTATGATTAACAAAATCAATCGTTTCTTATCCATTAAATGTAGTCCCCGATATGTCTGTCCAACTATCAAAATCAAAATTCAAATAACGTACTGTATCCCCCCATCCATCAAATACCATCAATGTATGTACTGTATTTCCAGAATTATATGCTCGCAAAGTTGCATATCCCTCTGCTGCCATTGAATGCCCCGCACGTTCTCCAGTATCACTGCTAATTATACCACAATGGACAACTGCTATATCTCCTCTATCAATGCAATTAGTGAAAAAATTATAATTGGGACTATAGTCAGTATTTTGTGTTACAGAAACATTCTTTCCAGCACAAAAGTCCACAAATCCAGGTCCAATATTGCCAATAGTTGTTGAACCATATGTTATTCCTCCACTCTCCGATGAAACTGTCGTTCCTGTTGAATCCCAAATATCCATATAATCACCTGCAATATCTGTATAATCAACAGCATTATAATATGCACCACATGCTAATAATGCACTAACTGCACATGCATAATGTCCTGTTACACTTTCTATATACGGCTCATTAAAGGAAATAAATTCTTGAAGATGATTTGTTGAAACAAGCGTGTAGTTTTCATAAACTTCATCAATATCTAGCAAAACCTCATCCCAAGTAGCTGGGTCTTTTCCCCTACTCTCATTCAAGGACAGTACTGTTTTTTCTAATGTTTCACCATAATTCGTTCTAATCTTTCCCAAATTATCAACAATACCATATTCAAACGGAGCTATTTTATATATTTCAGAGGTATTTGCTTTTTCACTAAATACATTTGCTTCACTTTGATAAATCACCTCATATGGATTTGCTGAATTATTACCAAATGAGTATTCTGATATCAAAGATTCACACGTAGTATCAAAAACTACATATCCATATGGTTTGTTTTCTAAATTGTAATTTACAATATATCCAATAGCTTGACCTGTTGTATCATAAAATTTTCTCGGATTATTAGCAACAATATTGCTATTTTCTCCTATTCCCTTTGCAAAACGTTCTGCCATCTGTATCGCCAAATCATCCGTAACATTTACAACAGAAGTATTCTCCGATGCATGGACAGGAACTATTGACATAATAGTCAATATAAAGATTGTCAAAAGTGAAGCAAATCGTTTAAAAATTTTTCTCATAAATATCCTTCCTCCTTAGATTATATATTTACTTTAATATTATATCTTATTCCCTATTTTGTCTATATTTTTTTATGTTTATTTCAAATATTTCATTCTATTTTATTTTTATCAAACTATTTTCAAACAAATCCAAACAAAGAATCTCGGGGCAAATTTCGGTCAAATCAGGATAAATAAATATAACACTTTATATGTAAGTCAATTTTAAAAAAGCCTGTAATTCCGGGCTTTACAACACTTTGTAACACAATATAAACCAGTTCGATAATCCCTCTTTTGCAGGAACATTGTAATGTCCGGGGACGGCAATCTGTTCTTTGCTTCCATCGGAGTGAATCCAGGTAAAAGTACCACGATATGTGATGTCGCTGGATTGGATTCTGGCATTGTGATTGTTAATTCCTGTGAATTGTATTACCAGAAACCAGATAAGTATCAGGAACATCAGAAGATAGTAAAATCCGATCTGGATTTTGCTTATTTTATAGTTTTCTTTTGTCAAAACAGAGACTCCTTATCTACAATTTTGGTCTATTTGAAGATATTATACGATGTGAGTGTCAAAAGTGAATTTTGCCACTTACTGATGTAACCGGATTGCTCCATTGCTACGCAATTCCCACAATCTTTAAACATCATTATACTATTTGCGGACAATATTTGCAATTAAAGAGAAGGAGGAATGGTGGAAAAAGACAGGTCATGGTAGTTGAGAAATACCAGAAGATAGATTATAATTTTCATAAAATATTTTGTGTATGAAAGGGAACGTAAAATGGTAAAATTAAGCACACTTTGTTATATTGAGCAGGATGGAAAATATCTGATGCTTCACCGGACTGTCAAAGAAAATGATATCAATAAAGACAAGTGGATCGGAGTAGGCGGTCATTTTGAAAAAGGGGAAAGCCCGGAGGAATGTCTTCTTCGTGAGGTGTGGGAAGAGACGGGATACACGCTGACATCCTGGAGATATCGTGGGATTGTAACCTTTGTATATGGCGAAGATGTAGTAGAATATATGTCGCTTTATACGGCAGATGGTTTTACAGGAACGCCGATTGCGTGTGATGAAGGAGAACTGGAATGGGTAGAAAAGTCTAAGATCGGAGAACTGGAATTGTGGGAAGGGGATCGGATCTTTTTTGAACTCCTTGAAAATGAGCAGCCGTTTTTCTCATTAAAGCTTGTATATAACACAGATGATGTTCTGGAATATGCAGCGTTAGATGGAAAAGAGATGAAAGATTTCAGAAGAAGAGAGTGTTAAAGTGGAATGTCGAATAGTGTGAAAAAGTTACGAAAGTAATGTTTTGGCATGGAATGTTGAGTCTGCTCATTTGGATAGTGTATGATGATAAAGATTCTCATTAAATGAAGGGGGAAAAGAGAATGTATAGTGAGTTGACAAAGATGGAAGGGAAAAGGATTGTAATCCGCACATTCGGTTATTTTGATATTTTTGTGGATGGGGAAACGATTCCTTTTTCATGTAAGAAAGCCAAAGAACTGTTGGCACTTCTGGTTGACAGAAGAGGAGGATTTGTGACGACGGGGGATGCGATCAGTTATTTATGGGAGGATGAATGTACAGAAAAAAGAATAAAAGATAAATTCCGCAAAGTGATAAAAGAACTTCGGAGAACGTTAAATGCATACGGAATCGAAAGAGTCCTGCATCGGGTAAATCAGGAGAGCCGTATCCGCACAGAGCATGTGGAGTGTGATCTGTATGACTACCTGGAGGATGAGGAAAAACATAAAAAGCTGTTCAAAGGAGTGTATATGACGAATTACAGCTGGGCGGAAAACACTTTGGGAACGTTGTTGAATCAAAAAGAATAATGGGGAATATAGCAAAAATCGGGAGACTGTTATCAGACAGCCTCCCGATTTTTTTTGAAGAGATTTTATTGGACTACACATTCTTTGTACAGTTTTTTGATTGTGAATGTCTGCTGTAAAAGGAATAAAAAATAGATGGTTCAAAAGATTTTGTAAAAGAAACGAAAAAAGGATGAAAAAGAAACGGTTTCTGGACGGAAAAGAAACGGAAATCGGTTGTATGGATGTGTAAAATGAGGAAAGGATCCGAAAATAAAAAGAAAGAGAGGAAAAAGAATGAGACAATTGAGACGGCTGTTATCCGTTTTGGTAATGGCAGTAACGATCGTGGGGATGTCGATGACGGCATTTGCACAGGAAAAAGATTCAGGGGTAGGAGGACTTGGAAGCCTGACGATAGCGAATGCATCAAAAGGAGTGGTGTATTCTGTTTACAAGGTGTTTGATGCGAAAGTAAATGCTGATGGAACTTCAGTGGCGTATACCAAAAAGAATCTTGCTGATAATCCATATTTTGAGAAAGATTCAGCAGGGAATGTATTTACAAAAGAGGAAGCTTATCGACCAGAGTCAAAAGAACAATTATCCGAAGGTGCAATTGAATGGATTAAGAAGAATAGTACAGAAATATCGAGTATGACATCCGATGGCTCTATATTAAAATTTACCGGTCTTCCATACGGCTACTATTATGTCACCAGCACTTTAAAAGATGGCGGTATGATCATGGTAACGAGTGTTGCAAAAGACGCGCAGATCGTGGACAAAAACAGTAAGGAGCCGCAGTGGACTCCGGGGAATGACGGGAATGCCGGAGGGAAAAGTATTGTACTTGACGATGGTAAACAGGTAAAGGAAAATAATGTCAGTATCGGTGAAACGGTTCATTTCCGTTTACAGATCAACACCTCGAATTATGTTGCAGACAAGCAGATCAAGGAATTCATTATTGAAGATACTCTTCCGACCGGATTTGATGCAGCAAAGATCACATCTGTGATGATTGAAGAAGAACCGCTGGAACAGTTTGAAAATACAACTTTCCCGGTTACGATCCCTTGGGCAGCGGATGAAGGAGAAAATGGCTGGAAAAATCTTTATGATACCGGGGCAAGAATTACCATTGATTATACGGCTGCGTTAAACGATAAAGCAGTGATCGACGGTGAAGGAAATAAGAACAGTGCCAGATTTTCATGGAATTATACGACAGAGGAACCGGGAAAAAGCTCGATAGAGGATTCTACAACAACAGATACCTATGCGGTTGTGATCCAGAAGGTCAATGAAAAAGGAGAGGCACTTACTGGAGTGGAATTTGAAGTGCCGTTCCCGGTTCAGGCAGAAGAAGAAAGCGGTGTGTATACTGTAAAAGGCGGACAGACCGGAAACGGAAAGGTGAAAGCCGGAAGTGATGGAGCTGTGGTGATCAAAGGTCTGAAGATGGGTGATTACAGAGTTACAGAAACAAAAGCACCAGAAGGATATAACAAGCTGACGGAGTCATTTCTGGTAAGTGCCGAAAAGATCAGGGCGACAAGGACGGACGCCAGCACATATCTTGATGAAAACGGAAATGTTACAGAAAGCGAGACTGAGACAAAGGTAACTTATACAAATGCAGATTTTGCAGCAAAGGTAAAAGTTGTTGTAAATAAATCAGGAAAACTTCTTCCGGGGACAGGTGGAACAGGTGAAATGATCTTTACGGTCAGTGGAGTACTGATTGCAATTGTTGCAGGAGTTGTCCTGTTGAATACAAAAAGACGAAAACGAATTGTATGATAGTGAATGAGCCGGAACGAAGGGGAAGACTTTTCTTTTTTATATGGACAGGAATCCTTCTTGTGGGAATCGCGGTCATGCTCTATCCAAAAGTCGGAAAGATCTGGAATGCCGGTCGGCAAAGCAGGGTGGTAGATGGATATGAAAGGACAGTGGAGAAGCTGGATGCCAAGAAGGAAGAGAAAATGATCGCACAGACAAGAGCGTATAATGTGATGCTTCTGGAACAGAATAACCCAGTGCCGAATGACAAAAATGCTGATAGTTATGGAGCACTTTTGAATATGACATCTGACGGTGTGATGGGATATCTGGAAATTCCGGAAATCCGGGTGAAACTTCCGATTTACCATGGAACGGGTGATTTTGCAATCTGCAATGGCGCAGGACATGTGGAAGGAAGCAGTTTCCCGATAGGCGGAAAGGGAACACATGCGGTGCTTTCTTCCCACAGAGGACTGCCGGGGGCGAAACTTTTCTCGGATCTGGACAAGCTGAAGGTGGGAGACTATTTTACAATTACAGTGCTCCGGCAGACGATTTTCTATCAAATCGATCGGATCGATATTGTAGAACCGGAGGAAACGGGACTGCTTGCCCTGGATAAGGAGAAGGATTACTGCACATTACTGACATGTACGCCTTACGGTATCAATACCAAACGGCTTCTGGTGCGGGGCGTACGCTGTGAGGTGACGGAGAGAGCGGAGCCAATCCGGACAGGCGAGAAGACGTATCGGAGATGGTACGCTGTGATCGGACTGAATCTGTTTGTGGCAGGCGTGATCTTGTGCTGGAAAAGGAAGAAAAAAAGAAGAGGATAAATATAAATGAGGGGGATAAAAATGCAGACAGTATTTGCTGAAAAAACAGAAGACCGGTCGCTGGATGATAACAGACATATCGGGGAGCTTTTCTTTATCCGGATGTACTGGGAAAAAGGGAGGATTCCGTCTGGAAATATTCTGTACTGGAAGGATGCCAAAAGAGAGGATGCACAGATCAATTTCACAGGATTTGACGGGCTTTTGCTGTATCTGGATGAAACTTGCGAGCAGAATGGTGTATTACTGAGGAAAGCACAGGTCAGAAGAAATCAGAAAAGAAGACGGTATCTTGAAGCGGGAAAGGAACTGGAGTTGGTAAAAAAATCGGAGCATGCAGCTGTTTTCTGGTTAAAAGTAATGGGACGGGAGTTCGCATCTTTTCAGGGGATAGTGCATATCTGGGGAAGAGATTATCCGTACCGGAGCGGATTTGAACTGATTATACTGCTGAAAGATATTGTAGGATTTACAGAGAGAAGGAGTGTAAGGAAAAACTGGAAGGCAGAGAGAAACTGACGATAAAGGATTGTGAAGTTCTGAAAGACATATTATAATGACATAAGAAACTACAGACAAGAAGAACAGGAGATGCAGACAATGGAATTATGGGATATTTATGATGCAGATAAGAAACCAACAGGAAGAACGATGAAGCGCAATGACTGGTGTCTGAAGAACGGGGAGTATCACCTTACTGTTCTTGGCGTTGTAGCAAGACCGGACGGGGAATTTCTGATCACTAAAAGGGTAATGACGAAAGCCTGGGCACCAGGCTGGTGGGAGGTATCCGGCGGTGCTGCGCAGGCGGGAGAAGCGTCTTACGATGCTGTATTAAGAGAAGTCAGAGAAGAAACAGGACTGGATGTAAGCCGGGCAGACGGAGGTTATCTTTTCACTTACAAGAGAGAGAATCCAGGGGAAGGAGATAATTATTTCGTAGATGTGTATCGTTTTGTGATGGATATTGATGAAAAAGATCTCCATCTTCAGGAGGCAGAGACAGATGGTTATATGTTTGCAACATTAGATGAAATTAAGGCATTTGCGGCAGAAGGAAAGTTTCTGCATTATGACAGTATAAAGAAAGCATTTGAGATGTAAGTAAAATAAAAATCGGATTATCGGGGAAATGACAGATCGCCTGATAATCCGATTTTTTATAAAACAGAAACTCTGAAAAAATATGCAATACATAGCGAGTATCTGTTTCTTTCTGCTACTTGCAATATGATGCAATCACTTTCAACACCTTATCCATTTCCAGTGGCTTTGCGAGATGCTCATTGATTCCGGCATTCTTTGACTTCTGGATATCTTCCGCAAAAGCATTGGCGCTGAGGGCAATGATTGGAACCGTTGGGGCATCAGGGCGGGAAAGTCCGCGGATCGCCTTTGCGGCATCCAGACCATTCATAACCGGCATCATAATATCCATAAGAATGATGTCGTATTCATATGGCTTTGATTTTTCAAAAAGCCGGACGGCTTCCAGTCCGTTGATGGCTGTGGATATATTAAGTCCTGCGGCTTCCAGAGAGAAAACAGCAATCTCAAGGTTCAGTTCATTATCCTCTACAACAAGAATATGAAGATCCGTAAGATCTGCCGGAGTATCAGTGGCAGTTTCCGCAGAGGCGGAAGGTTGATGCTCGTCAATGGTAAATGGCAGAATCAGAGTAAAAGTTGAGCCGACATTTTTTTCACTTTTCAACTGGATCGTACCGCCCATTTCCTGTACCAGTCTGTGAACGATCGCCATACCGAGCCCGGTCCCTTTGTAAATCGTCCGGGCACCGGTATCTTCCTGTGCAAAAGGTTCAAAAATATGCTTCTGAAATTCCGGACTGATACCGATACCGGTATCAGAAATTATAAATTTGTAAATAACATTCTGATGTACCTGCCCGATGATCTTTGCGTGTACAGAGATCGAACCACCGGGCTTATTGTATTTAATTGCATTGCTTAAAAGATTCATGAAAATCTGACGGATATGTAATGGACTTCCGATCAGATAAGGATATTTTAAACTGCCCGGTTTTATTTTTTTCAGAGTGATATCAAGCCGGGAAGCCTGTGCCTCCAGCATACTCCAGCAATTGTCAAGGATCTCGCGGATGTCGAATGGTATCTGTTCAAGGAAGAATCGGTCTGTTTCCATCCGCTGCATATCCAGGACATCGTTGACAAGAGCTTTTAAGTGAAAAGCAGCAGTACGCATTTTCTCATGACACTCCAGCAGTGCTTTGGGATTTGTTTCATTTTTCTGTGCAATATCAAGCATTCCAAGAATTCCGTTAAGAGGGGTGCGGATATCATGTGACATCCGGTTGAGGAAGTCGGTCTTGGCTGTATTTGCCTGATTTGCGGATTTGACCGCCTTAACCAGCTCCTGCTGGTAAGCCAGTTCTTTCTGCTTGTAATCATCGATGATCTGGGTTACATAAAGAATTTCTGTAACATCGTCATCAGTGTCGCGGTTCTGGACGATAAAGGTGGCACGGCGCCAGATCCCCTGTGGAGATGGATACTCCCGGCTTATAAAAAGCTTTCCGTGCAGCCGGTCATTTACCGTTGTCAGATCAAAGAAATACTGCATGATCTCGTGATGTGACGGTGCAACCAGTTTCTCAAGGATATCATTTAACTGCGCAGTGGCGGAAGTGACAACTCCGGTCGGTGTATAGTTCTGGTTGGCACCGGCAAGCTTTTCAATCCGGTCTTGAATCAGATCGATATGGTAAATTGCATGATAAATCTGGCTGGTTGCAGCGGTCAGGTTCTGATATTTACGTTCATTTTCGATATTACGGGTGACATCCTGATGGTATCCACGGATGCATATTCCATTTCCCTGATAATCCGGATAGAGGATACCGCCACATCGTATCCAGATCTGTCCAAGTAACGGATGATTCCATGGGTATGTGATTTCTGAATAACTTTCGTGAATGACCTTCTGTATATAATCAAGCACCGGGGTTACGTATTTGGGAGGAAGCCGGTGATACCAGAACTGATAAACTTCTTCAGGAGACATCTCTTGTGACACACCAAGAAGAGTACACATTGTAGGATTTGGGTGCAGCCGGGGAGCTTTAACGCCATCCATCTCAAGCGTCCAGATACCGATCTGTGCGCCACGAAGAATTTCGTCCATCTCCAGCTGATAATCCAGACGGGATTTGGAGGCAACAACCTCCAGGCGCATCTGCTCATTCTTATGATCTTTGATCATGGTTCCGACATATTTTCCAAGAAGGGACAGCAGGCGGTGGAGCAGGTTGGATTTCTCCATATCCGGATTATCTACGCCAACGAAACCAATCAGCTTTTCGTGTACAGAAATAGGAAAGGCGATCAGGGTAGAAACGTTCTGAACTTTTAACAGTTCATATTCCAGAGGCATAGATTCACGGTAAGCCTCCAGATCTTCGATCAGAATATTTTCACCATGAAGAAAAACCTCGATCCATTTTGGCATGCTTTCAAAAGGAATATCATGCAGATTCCGGATCTGCGGGGTGACTCCTGCGGCGCACCACTCATAAGTATTGGTAGAAGTATGATTTTCACTGGTTTCAAATACATAAGCACGGTCGGCGTCTGTAAATTCTCCGAGCGATTTGAGCATAAAATTGATACCGTCAGCCAGATCCTCTGCTTCATGAAGCAGGGAAATCTGATCTGTCATAAAACGTTCGGCTTCCAGCTCAGCATATAAAGTTGCATTATCCTTGTCATTATTCATAAGGAAATCCCTCTCAAGTAAAGTGTAAAGTTTATAAAATTACTTTACCTTGTTTTTACGAATTCGTCCACGAAAAATTTAAAATATAAACAAATTGTCTGGTGGTTGAAAAAAAGAAGGAATGATTCTATAATTTCAATTAGACGAAAAGATTTTGTCAGGAGATAACAGGAGGAAGATAAAATGGCTTGTACAACAATACTGGTTGGAAAAAAGGCATCGTATGACGGCTCCACGATGATCGCAAGGAATGATGATTCACCGTCAGGCGCTTATATGCCGAAAAAATTTGTGGTGATCCATCCGGAAGATCAGCCGAAGGTATATGAATCGGTGATTTCGCATGTGAAAATAGAATTACCGGAGAATCCGATGCGTTATACCGCCATGCCGAACGCAGTCAAGGGGGAAGGAATCTGGGCGGCAAGCGGGGTAAATGAAGCGCAGGTAGGAATGACGGCAACCGAAACGATCACATCCAATCCACGTGTGCTTGGAGCGGATCCGCTGGTTACATATCAGCCGAAGTCAGACGACCAGGAAGAAATTGCAGGTGGAATCGGGGAAGAGGACATTGTATATATCGTGCTTCCTTATATCTACAGCGCAAGAGAAGGCGTGCAGAGACTTGGAAGTATTCTCGAGAAATACGGTACTTATGAGATGAATGGAATTGCATTCGAGGATGTAAATGAGATCTGGTGGCTGGAAACAATCGGTGGACATCACTGGATTGCCAGAAAAGTGCCGGATGAGGTTTATGTGGTGATGCCGAACCAGCTTGGAATGGATGAATTTGATCTGGAAGATGCACTTGGTGAGCAGAAAAATTATATGTGTTCTCCGGATATGAAGGAATTCATTGAGAAATATCATCTGAACCCGTCCATGGATGGAACCTTAAATCCAAGAGATGCTTTTGGAAGCCATGATGACTCGGATCATGTATACAATACACCGAGAGCCTGGTTTATGGAACGTTACCTGAATCCAAATTCATACAGCTGGGACGGACCGGATGCAGATTATACACCAGTATCCGATGATATTCCGTGGTGTATGGTTCCGGAAAAGAAGGTTACAGTAGAAGATGTAAAATATGTTCTGTCTTCACATTATCAGGGAACACCTTATGATCCGTATGGAGCTTACGGGGACAAATCAATGAATGGTGCTTATCGTTCCATTGGTATCAATCGAAATGATTTTATGTCTTTGATCCAGATGAGACCGGATCAGCCGGAAGATTCCCGCGCAATTGAATGGGTGGCATTTGCATCAAATGCATTTAATGTAATGGCTCCATTCTATGCAGATATTGATGAAACACCGGAATATTTTGCAAATACGACAGGGGAAGTTTCAACAGAGAACTTCTACTGGTCAAGCAGAATGATCGCTGCGATGGCAGATGCTTCTTATAAAAAGTCTATTTTCCATATTGAGCGTTACCAGGAACATGTGATGGCAAAGGCACATCAGATCATAAACCGGTATGATGACGATCTTACGAAAGAAAGTGATATAGCAAAGCGTATGCAGATCAAACGGGAAGCGAACCGGGAGATTGCGAAGATGGTGAAGAAGGAAACTTCGGATACACTGTCTAAGGTTTTGTACGAACTGAGCAATCAGATGAAGAATTCTTATGCGAGATCGGATGCATAAATAAAATACGAGTGGGGAAAGAAGCAGAAAAATTATAAAATGATGTAAGTATTAAAAATAAGAAAAAAGCTGATAAAAAAATAATTTTATAAACAGAAAGGTTTGAATTTTGTAGACTAAGGTATTATAATAGCGTAGGAAGTTGAAAACTTCTTAATCAAATTCAAACAAAAGGCAGGTGAACAGAATGGACAGTTGTGATAGTCATGGGCGAAGTATATACGCAGGATGGGAAAATGGCAGCAGTTCATTCTGTTTGTTCGTATAGCATTTCTTATCCTGTTTTCCCGTATTGACATTCATAATTGAATATTGGATGAAAGACAGAAATGTGGAGAATTTTAGACTTTGATTCTGCATGTTTTTGTGCTGGAAAAAGGATAAGGAGGGCGAAAGTTATGGAAAATACACAGGATTATCAGGACTACCAGGACTACAGAGCTGAGATCCTGGGCATTGTAAGAAGCAATGCCTCTCCGGGAATTATGAGAAACAAACTGGAAGACTACCATGAAAATGACCTTGCAGATGTATTCCCGGATCTCTCCGTTGCAGAGCGGCGGAAATTGTGCCGGATTCTGAATCTGGACATGCTTGCGGATATCTTCGAGTATATCGATGAAAAGCAGGCTGCTGAATATCTGGATGAGATGGATGTGCGGAAAGCAGCAGCAATTCTTTCCAGAATGGAAACAGATGCGGTTGTAGATGTACTGCGGATGATTCCAAAAGAAAAGAGAGCTCTTTTGTTAGAGCTGATGGATGATGAAGCCAGAAAGGATATGGCAGTTATTGCTGCATTCGATGATGAAGAGATCGGTTCAAGAATGACCACGAATTACATTGAGATCAGAGAGAATCTTACTGTAAAGCAGGCGATGACCGAACTTGTCAGTCAGGCAGCAAAAAATGACAATATTTCTACAATTTTTATGGTGACAGCGGATCACACCTTCTACGGTGCGATGGATCTGAAGGATCTGATCACGGCAAGACAGGATACACGTCTTGAGGATCTGATCGTGACATCATATCCATATGTATACGGTCACGAGCTGATCGATGACTGTATCGAAAAATTGAAAGATTATTCGGAAAATTCTATTCCGATCCTGGATAACGATAATAAACTTCTCGGTGTTATCACATCCCAGAGCATTGTAGATCTGGTCGATGATGAGATGGGTGAAGATTATGCGATGTTCGCTGGTCTGACTGCAGAAGAAGATTTGAAAGAGCCACTCAAAGAGAGTATGAAAAAACGTCTCCCTTGGCTGCTTGTTCTGCTGGCACTGGGAACAGTTGTATCTTCTGTTGTAGGTGTATTTGAGCAGGTAGTAAGTCAGCTGACGATCATTATGTGTTTCCAGTCACTGATCCTGGACATGGCAGGTAACGTCGGTACCCAGTCACTGGCGGTAACGATCCGTGTTCTGATGGATGAATCACTGACAGGAAAGCAGAAAGTAGAACTGGTATTCAAAGAGATGCGGATCGCATTTTCAAATGGTGCGATTCTTGGAATTTTGTCATTTCTCGTATTAGGACTTTATATTGCACTTTTCAAAGGAAAGACCTGGACATTCGCGTATGCGGTATCCGGCTGTATCGGTCTGTCTCTGATGGTGGCAATGGTAATTTCCGGTGCGGTGGGTACACTGATTCCTCTGTTCTTCAAGAAGATCAATATCGACCCGGCGGTAGCATCCGGACCACTTATTACGACCATCAACGACCTTGTTGCGGTTGTAGCTTACTATGGACTGTGTGGTATTCTGCTGATCGGAGTGCTTCATCTGGCAGGATAATTATAAAAGAGAGTAAAACGAAGTGCGTGTAGGATATAAATGCTTTTACTGAATAAAACGGTAAAGACAGTACAGTATCCCACATGCATTTCTTTTATAGAAAATAAAAATAAAAAAATAGATAAAAACTATAGGAATGATTATCTATAGAGAAAAACAATTTGAAAATTAAAATATCTGGTGCTAGAATGTAAAAAGCATGTCGGAATAATATCAGAGATATGTTAAAGGGAGGAACATTATGAAAAAAATGAAAAAATTTGCAGCTCTTCTCCTTGCAGTATCAATGGCAGCAGGTATGGTAGCCTGTGGAAGCTCAGATAAAAAGGAAGAGACTACAAAAAAAGAAGAAACCAAGAAAGACGACAAAGAGACAAAGAAACTGGAAGGAACTCTGAAGGTTGTTACAACAGGTGATGCTTATCAGCCATTATTTGATAAGTTTACAGAAGAAGTAGGACCGAAGGTAGAATTTATTTCCATGTCTTCTGGAGAAGTATTGTCAAAGCTCAAAGCAGAAGGTGGAACACCGGCAGCTGATCTGTGGTTCGGGGGCGGAATCGATGCATTTATGGATGCAAAAGATAATAACCTTCTTGAAAAGGTAGATTTTGATGCAGCAGATGATCTTGCACCGGAATATAAGGACAGTGATAATTACTGGTTCTCTAAAGGTGTTACAGTTGTAGGATTTATTGTTAACAATGATATTTTAAAAGAAAAAGGACTTGAAGCTCCAAAGTCCTGGGATGATCTTACAAAAGAAGAATATCAGGGTGAAGTTCTGATGTCTAACCCGGCTATTTCAGGAACAAACTACGCAGTAGTAAATGCACTTCTTCAGACAAAGGGAGAAGAAGAAGGCTGGAAATACTTTGAAGATCTGAATAAGAATGTAGATTATTACTCAAAACGTGGTTCTGATCCGAGCACTAAGACTGCAGCCGGTGAAGTTGGAATCGGTATTACTTATATTGATGGAACTTTAGATGAACTGAAAGAACAGGCAGATGTTGAAGTTGTATATCCGACAGATGGAATGCCATATGTTCCGGAAGGTGTTGCAGCATTTGCAAATGCAGAAAACACAGAAGCAGCAAAAGCATTTATCAAATGGTTCTTCTCAGATGATGAAAATATGAAGATGCTTGCAGAAATCGATCATAAAAATACTTGTTTATTAGTAAAACCAAGTATAGAAGGACTTGAACTCGATTTTGACCAGAGCAAACTGATGAAAGAAGATCTTTCACTTTTTGGAGCAGAAAGAACTACAATTCTTGATAAGTGGAATACTTTGATGGGAGATAAAGGTGAAGAATAGAAAACCTAGAGAAAAACGGGCATCATTTTATGATGCCCATTTTTATAATATATTGGATTATTTCATATTGGCAGTACTGGTAGCAGGTGTATTGCTTTTTATTCTGTATCCACTTCTTTGTATGATCAGACAGAGTTTTGTGGGAGAAGAAGGATTTTCGACAGAAGTTTACAAAAGTATTTTCAGTGACAATCTGCTGCTTGTAAAAAACAGTGTTTTTGTAGGTGTATTATCTGCATTCTTTTCAACGATTCTGGGCCTGTTCGTATCCATTTGCGTATGGACAGCAGGGAAGAAAGCCGGCAAATTTCTGGAAGCCATTTTGCTTATCAGTATGGTTTCGCCGCCGTTTATAGCCTCGCTCGCTTATATCCAGCTTTTCGGAAGGAACGGTCTGATCACAAAAGGCGTTTTCGGTCTTTCGCTGAACCCGTATGGATGGCTTGGCGTTGTCGTAATGCAGACATTATTCTTTTCTTCGTTAAATGCACTGATGATAATCGGAATGCTTCGGAAGATGGATATGTCGCTTGTACGGGCATCCTTTGACCTTGGAGCGTCCTCCGGTTATACATTATGGAGAATTGTTGTGCCATTATTGAAACCGGTACTGCTCAGCTGCTTTTTGCTTTCGTTTATCCGGTCAATCGCTGATTTCGGAACGCCTGTTGTAATAGGTGGGCGTTTTGAAACAGTTTCGACCGAAATTTATATGCAGGTAATCGGATATTCCAGACTGGATAAGAGTGCGGCACTTAATGTACTGCTTCTGATCCCGACAATTCTTGTTTTTATCCTGTACCGCTATCTAATGCAGAAAAATGAAAAAGTCATCAGCGGAAACAGTAATAAGACGGTAGAAGCGGGAGATACATTCCGGGTTCGTGGGCTGTCAGCGGTGATTGTATGGCTGGGCGCAGGTATCTTTTTTGTAATGATGGCGCTTGAATACGGATCCATTTTTCTAAACAGTTTCAGTAGAAATTTACGTGGGAAAATCACATTTACAACGATGTATCTGGACGCACTTCTGGAACGGAATATGGATACATTTATCCGAAGTGTGGAATATGCGCTTATTGTAGCAATAGTCGGCAGTCTGATCGGTATTTTACTTTCGTATTATATTGAAAGACGAAAGATAAAATTTGGCGGAGTACTGGACTTTATTATTACACTTCCGTATATGCTTCCAGGAAGTTGTTTTGGAATCGGATATATTCTGGCATTTAATCATGAACCGTTAAAACTTACCGGAACAGCGGTCATTGTTATCTTGAATATGATCTATAAACAGATGTCAATTACAACGAAGGCTTCGGCATCCTCCCTTTTGCAGATCAGTACAGAGCTTGATGCAGCAGCGCGGGATCTTGGAGCGAATAAATTTCTGGTAATGAAAGATGTCATTCTTCCGAATGTAAAGCAGGCATTTGCAACGGGATTTATCAATAATTTTACAAGTGCGATGGTTACAGCAGGAGCAGTTATTTTCCTGGTGACACCGGGACAGAAGATTGCAGTATTTACATTATTTGATTGCATTAACACAGGTCGGTATGGAGAAGCATCTATGATTGCGACATTTATTATTGTGATCACAATTTCAGTAAATGTGCTGTTTTCAATAATTGTTGCATGGAAAGGGAAAAAGAAACGTGTATTTAGAACTGAAAAACATAAGTAAAAGTTTTGGTGAAAAAGAAGTAGTAAAAGATTTATCACTCTCCCTTCCAAAGGGAGAACTGTTGTGTCTTCTGGGAGCATCCGGCTGTGGAAAAACGACAACACTCAAAATGATAAGTGGATTTTTAAAAACAGATAAAGGGCAGATCCTGGTTGATGGCCAGGATATCACCACACTGGCTCCGGAGAAGCGTCCGGTATCGACTGTTTTTCAGTCTTATGCATTATTTCCACATATGAGTGTTCTGGAAAATGTGATCTATGGTCTGAAGTTCCGTGGCATCCGAAAAAAAGAAGCCAGAGAAATGGGTATGGAATATCTGAAAATCGTAGATATGGAAGAATATGCCGGGTCATCGATTGGGGAAATTTCCGGAGGACAGCAGCAGAGAGTAGCACTGGTCAGATCTCTGATCACAAAACCGAAGGTGCTTCTTCTGGATGAACCGCTTAGTAATCTGGATGCGAAACTCCGGGTAAAAATGAGAGAAGAAATCCGTGAAATCCAGAAGAAATATGAAATTACAATGGTTTTTGTAACGCATGACCAGGAAGAGGCAATGGTACTTGGAGATCAGATCGCTATTATGGATCAGGGAAAGTTGGTTCAGATTGGAAAGCCGGAAGAGGTGTATCTGCATCCACAGAATGATTTTGCAAGAGATTTCCTTGGAATATCCAACCGTTTTGCTGATATCCATGGAAATACAATATGCTGCAGACCGGAGGAACTGGAATTTGCAGCAGAAGGTTCGGTGAAAGGAATTGTAAGACAGGAAGAATTTCTTGGGTTTTACAGACAGTATTATGTTGAAACAATGAATCATGAACATATTATTGTACGGACAGACAGAAATATAAAAGTAGAAGAAGGCAAAGAAGTGCAACTTCGGGTGAAATAAAAAAGACACTGTGCAAGGTGACAATATCAGTTTGATATGCTACCCTGCATAGTGCCTTTTTTATTTTGAGGAATGACCGGTCAGACGTGCATCATCCCTGACATCACACAACCTCCTGCAGCACCGGCATTTTTCAGTTCGTGCAGTTGTGCTTCATCAATTTTGATTCCGCCAATGCCATAAACCGGAATCTGCACAGCTTGGCATACATTCTGCAGAAATGGAAGTCCCCGTGGCGGGAGCCCTTTCTTGCAGTCGGTAACATAAATATGTCCTGCTGTGAGATAGGAAGTCCCCAGCTTTTCCGCTTCGACTGCTTCAGAAACAGAATGGATGGAAGTTCCAACTGTATGAAAATCGGAAACCACTTTCGGATTTTCAAGCAAAAGTGGCAGTGGTAAATGTAGCCTGTCGCAGCCGAGTTCTCTCGCAACGGCTGGATAAAAATGCGGAATAAACGGAACTTTAAACTGTTCACAGATTTCCTTCACCTGCCGGGCAAGAGAAAAATATTCCTCTTCCGGCAGATCTTTTTCACGCAGGATCAGAGCTTTCGGATGCAGCTTGCAGACACGGGTAATCTGTTCTGTAAAAGGACGGGAACAGAGATGGCGGTTTGTTATGGCAATAAGATCTCTATACATAGATATAATCACTCATAACCGGCTGCATATTGTTGGAAAGAAGTGCCTGATAAACCTCATCTACGGAACGTCCGTCAGAAATCTCGAACTGGTCATCTCCCTTATCCTCAATATCATCCACATGGCTTCCGATTCCGGTGCTGACTCCGGCAGAGATTTTTGTTGCAGAAATCTGTACCAGATTGTCTCTTACACGCGCACATTCTCTTGTGGATACCGTAATGCTTGCAAATGGCATAAACAGACGATAAGCGCAGACTACCTGAAGGAGCTGTGGCTCATGGACGTCCATCGGATTGATCCGGTCGTTGTTGATGATCGGACGAAGTCTCGGACAGGAGAAGGCGATTTCGGCATGTGGGTATTTTCTCTGCAGGAGATAAGCATGGTATCCGGTTGCAAAGGCATCCTTGCGGAAATCATCAAGTCCGAGAAGTGCTCCGAATCCGACACCGCGCATGCCGCCCATCAGTGCACGTTCCTGGGCATTGACACGGTATGGGAAGATCCGTTTGTGTCCGGCAAGATGCAGGGTTTCATATTTGTCAGAATTGTAAGTCTCCTGGAATACGGTTACATAATCGGCACCGCACTCGTGGAGGAATGCGTATTCGTCCGAGTTGACCGGATAAATCTCAAGTCCGATGACTTTAAAATATTTACGGGCGATCTTGCAGGCATTTCCGATATATTCCACCGTGGATTTGCTACGGCTTTCACCGGTCAGGATCAGGATCTCCTGAAGACCTGTTTTGGCGATGGCTGCCATTTCTTTTTCAATTTCTTCCTCATTTAATTGTGCACGGTTGATCTTGTTGTGGCAGTTGAAACCACAGTAAATACAATAGTTTTCGCAGTAGTTTGCAATGTAGATCGGAGTAAACATGTAGACGCTGTTTCCGAAATGTTTTCGTGTCTCTGCCTGTGCAGCCTGTGCGATCTCCTCAAGAAGAGGAAGTGCGGCAGGTGAGAGAAGTGCAGCGAAATCCTCCGGTGTACGGATGTCATGCGCAATGGCGCGTCTTACGTCAGCTTCGGTATATTTTTCATAATCATAAGCGTTCATGGCACTTATGACCTGATCCATTACGTCAGATCCGATATCTTCCATTCCCGGAAGGTAAGTCATATGATCAATGCGGTTTTTCTTCTGGTCTTCCAGAATTTCTTCACTTAAAATACTTTCGTTGATATGTGAATTTTCCATTTTGACTGCCTCCTAATTCTCTAAGAATCCTGTCAGAGGTGAGGATGCGCTTGCACCTCTTTCGATGGTGCGTCCCAGTCCGGAAAGATAAGCACTGCGTCCGGCTTCAATGGCTTTTTTGAAAGCTTCTGCCATGGCAGGAACATCTCCTGCAGTTGCGATAGCAGTATTTGCCATGACAGCGGAAGCACCCATTTCCATGGCTGCACAAGCCTGGGAAGGGCGACCGATTCCGGCGTCAACGATGATCGGCAGATCGATCTCATCAATCAGGATCTGGATGAAATCCTTTGTGCTGAGCCCTTTGTTGGAACCGATTGGAGAGCCGAGCGGCATAATGCAGGCAGCTCCGGCATCAGCAAGTGCTCTTGCAGCATTCAGATCCGGGTACATATACGGCATGACAACAAAGCCTTCTTTTGCAAGGATTTCTGTTGCTTTGATGGTTTCGTAGTTGTCCGGAAGCAAGTATTTGGAATCATGAACGACTTCGATCTTTACAAAGTCGCCGCATCCGACTTCACGGGAAAGTCTGGCGATACGGACTGCCTCCTCAGCATTACGTGCACCGGATGTATTTGGAAGCAGGGTTACATTGTCCGGAATATAGTCCAGGATATTTGCAAGACCGCCTTCATTTGCGCGACGCAGGGCAAGTGTGATGATCTGAGCTTCTGCTTTTTCGATACAGGCTTTTACAAGATCCAGAGAAAATTTACCGGATCCGAGAATAAAACGGGAAGTGAATTCATGACCTCCCAGGATAAATTTATCTTCATTTGTACTCATAATAAAGTTCCTTCTTTCTTATATTTTTAAATTTCTTCTTCACCGAGGATCAGCCGCGTGATCATGTTGGCTTCATGTGCGGCACAGATGGCAACACGCGGCGCCATCAGTCCATGACCGTAAGTTGGTGCTGTCACGCCATCACCACACAGATAAAAGTTTTTCATGATCCGTTTTGTGATAATGGTATTGCTACTTCCATAGCCGGCCATTCCGGTTGCGGATACGAGCTTTTTCTCTGGGAAATGTTCCAGAATTCCATTGACCAGCATTGCTTTGGCTTCCGGATTATCAAAAGCTTCGCAGACAATTGTGGCATCTGCAAATAATTCCTGCAGATTATCGTCCGTAACTTTTACACAGTCCGTGCGGATATCCAGATACGGATTGATCTTCAGAAGCAGGGATTTCAGGGCATCGGTCTTGTACATTCCGATATGCTCCATGAAATATTGCTGGCGGTTCAGATTGGTAATGTCAACTACGTCAAAATCAATCAGGTGAAGATGACCGACACCGATCCGTGCAAGCGCATAAGCAACATTAGAGCCAAGGCCGCCAAGCCCTGCGATCGCTACATTTCCTGCCGAGAGAAGCTTCTGCGTCTCCGGTGAATGTCGCTCGTCAAGGGCGGTGTAGATTTCTTCTTTTGTAAGTGTATGATACATGATTTCTTAGCCTCCTCCTACAAAACTTACAACCTCCAGACGGTCCCCGTCTTTGAGCATGGTGTCAGAATAGCTGTATTTTGGTAAAATATCACCATTCATTTCAACGGCGATTCGTTTGATCTGATAATTGTTTTGTTCCAGATAATCCGCAACACTGAGCGGTCCGGTCAGAGTAACTTCTTTACCATTAACTGTAATCATGGAAAAACCTCCTTTCAAAACGGAAAAGTTCTTGAAAATGAAAAAAGAGTCCACAAAGAATTACACCCGTGGTGGTGTACCCCTTCATGAACTCTCGCCCAATCTCAACTTTACCTTATTCATTTTCGTGTAAACCCTGGTTGAATGTGGAATTTCATGATGTTGGGGTCAAAAGGTATTTTGACCCCTTTGATACCAGATTGCTACGTGCTTTGCACTCTCGCAATCCTCAAAAACATCCGTAATCCGCTCACTTTTCCTTGAAAAATGGCTACTTACTCATGTTTTTGGCGGGTCAAGAGGTCAAAAATCCTCTTGCAAGCAAGCTTGCATCAGCTTTCTGACCTTTTGACCCTGGTATCATTTCATATTATTATAAGAAATCCTGTTTCTCAAATATCATCAGAGTATGCTGATGGTATTTGACGCCGTATATCAAAAAAAGAGAGATACCAATGTATCTCCCGTTATCATCAAAATATACGTTCCTACGTTGGCATTATCCAAATCAGGTATATGGGTCGAAGTTCTGAACTTCCTCTCAGCCTGTCAAACAAGCTCCCCGTTTCATTTACAAAATTCAGTATAATTCGGTTGAGAAAAAATGTCAATATCAATATAAAAATATATCCGGTCATATTCTGGAGTCTCATATTCTGGAGTCAGATGCAGGTGTCATGGACAAATTGTATATTACAGTAATGCTTTCGAGAAACGGTCATATGTTTTTGTAACGCGGAGTATGGAAAAATGCACAAAAAAACAGAGCATACTCTAAAAAATCATGTGAACGTGCCGAAATTGCGAGAAGTCCATTGACAAAAGGACTTTAAAGAGTTAAAACACCACTATAATAATTTGATAAAATTTTTATTTATCTTATTAAAACTTAATTATTTTAACTGGAAGAGAAAGAGAGGGATTAGTATGAATACATTAGTTATCGTATTGATCGCAGCAGTACTTCTTAGCTGTGCATATGTATTCTATGGTCGCTGGCTCGCTAATAAGTGGGGAATCGATCCCAAAGCAGAGACTCCGGCAAAGAAATTTGAAGATGGAAAGGATTATGTTCCGACAGACGGATGGACCGTATTCAGTCATCAGTTTTCGTCAATTGCAGGTGCAGGTCCTGTTACCGGTGCAATTCAGGCGGCGGTATTTGGATGGGTTCCGGTATTCCTGTGGATCATCGTTGGAGGTATTTTCTTCGGTGCTGTTACAGACTTTGGTGCACTGTATGCCAGTGTAAAGAACGAAGGAAAGTCTATGGGACTTCTGATCGAAAAGTATATCGGTAAATTCGGACGAAAAGTATTCCTGCTTTTCTGCTGGCTGTTTACACTTCTTGTAATTGCAGCATTCGCAGATATGGTTGCAGGTACATTTAACGCTTACACAGAAGTAGACGGTGTCGTAAAACTTGCAGATGCAGCAAAGACAAACGGAGCTGCAGGAACCATTTCCCTGCTGTTTATCGTATTTGCTATGATCTTTGGTCTGGTACAGAAAAAATTCCGGTTTCACGGATGGAAAGAAACAGTTGTCGGTCTTGTATTTACAGTAGCTGCTCTTGGTCTTGGTATGTTAGTACCGATCACAGCAACAAAAGATACATGGACTTACATTACATTTGTATATATCTTCTTTACAGCAGTACTTCCGATGTGGATCTTAAAGCAGCCTCGTGATACCATGACAACTTATATGTTCATCGGTATGATCGCAGGAGCTGCACTGGGACTTCTGGTTGCACATCCAACCATGAACCTTCCGGTATTTACAGGCTTCCACAATGATACACTTGGAGATATGTTCCCAATCCTGTTCGTTACCGTGGCATGCGGTGCTGTATCAGGTTTCCACAGCCTTGTTTCATCAGGTACATCATCTAAGACTGTATCCAATGAAAAGGATATGCTGAAGGTTGGATACGGAGCAATGGTTCTGGAAAGTCTTCTTGCAATTATCGCACTTTGCGTAGCTGGTGCAGCTGCAGCAGCAGACGGAACACCGGCAGCCGGAACACCATTCCAGGTATTCTCAAGCGGTGTTGCAGGATTCTTTGAAATGTTCGGTATTCCGGTTTACATCGCACAGTGCTTCATGACCATGTGTGTATCTGCACTTGCACTTACCAGTCTGGATGCTGTTTCACGTATCGGACGTATGAGTTTCCAGGAACTTTTCAGTGTAGATGATATGGAACATGCAGAAGGATGGAGAAAACTCCTTTGCAATACATATTTCTCAACAATCGTGACTCTGTTATGTGCTTACGTTCTGACACGTATCGGATATGCAAATATCTGGCCACTGTTCGGATCAGCAAACCAGTTACTGTCAGCACTTGTACTTGTAACACTTTGTGTATTCATGAAGGTAACAGGAAGAAGCAACAAGATGCTGTTCGCACCGCTGATTATCATGCTTTGTGTAACAGGAACCGCACTGGTAGAGAGAACCATCGGACTTGTAAAAGCATATGCAGCAGGTTCCGCTACTTTCCTTGTAGAAGGACTGCAGCTGATCATCGCAGTTCTGCTGATGGCACTCGGACTTGTTATTGTGATCAATTCTCTGAAGGCTTACTTTGGAGCTAAGAAAGAGTCTGAAGCGTAGGATTTATAAAATATGACGAAAAGGGATGGCTTGTCAAAATGATGGGCTGTCTCTTTTTTTGATTGACTTTTTTTAAAATCTGCCCTAAAATACTTAGGAAACGAAGTATTTAATGCAAAAAATGATAAAGTAAAATATCATAAGTGCAAGGGAGGTTATCATGCAGACAGGAAAGAAGATCAATCAGATTTCCAACCGTCTCCGTAGACGGTCCAGGGCAATCCAGGAAACAATCGGGATCAGCGGTGCACAGGGGAATATTTTAAATTATATTTTAGTAGAATCTCAGAACAGGTCTGTCTATCAGAAGGATATTGAACAGGAATTCGGACTTCGTCCTTCCACGGCAACAGAGACACTGAAATCTTTGGAGAAAAATGGACTGATAAAAAGAGAGACTGATCCAAATGATGGAAGATATAAGAAAATCGTATTTACTGAAAAAGCAGAGCAGATAGAAGCTGTGCTTAAGAGTGAGATCGAAGAGTCAGAAATGATTTTGCTGCAGGGAGTGACAGAAGAAGAACGGCAGGAATTTCTGCGGATCGCAGAGAAAATGTTGCAGAATCTGGATACTTTTCCTGTGAATACGGTAAAGAAAAACGCAGGCAGAAAAAAACAGCAGGGGGGACGGACAGATGAATGAAAATGAACTGATGGGAAGTATGAAGGTGTCAAAAGCCGTTGCGAAGATGGCAATACCAAGCGTGATCAGCAGTCTGGTCACGGTTGTCTACAATATGGCAGATACCTTTTTTGTTGGACAGACTGGGGATCCACTGCAGGTAGCAGCGGTCAGTCTGACCAATCCGATATTTATTTTACTGATGGCATTTGCAAATATGTTTGGTATGGGTGGAAGTGCCGTTGCATCTATGGCGATGGGAGAAAAAAATGAGAAACGGGTAAAGAATACATCGGCATTTGTAACCTATGCATCACTGATCGTCGGGATTTTATTTGCTTTGATCCTGATTTTCTTTATGAAACCGATCCTTTACACATTTGGTGCGAACAGTCAGACTTATGAGATGGCAAAAGGTTATACATTTCACGTTTCCTATGGTGCACCATTTATCATCTGGTCAGCAGCGGCAAGCTTTATCGTTCGTGCGGAAGGTGCAAGCAGTGAGGCGATGATCGGAAGTATGATCGGTACAGTTGTCAACATTGTTCTGGATCCGGTATTTATCAGCGGACTTGGAATGGGGGCGGCAGGGGCTGCGATTGCGACAACAATCGGCAATATTCTGGCAAGCATTTATTATCTCTGGTATTTCGTGAAAAAGAGTAAAAGCTTTTCTGTCAGCCCGAAGTATTTTAAATGCGGAGAGCAGATTTTATCAAGGGTATGTTCGATCGGTTTTCCGACCGCAATTTTTTCAGCACTGATGAGTGTATCAACGATCGTGCTGAATCAGATTCTGGTCAAGTACGGAAATGCACCGGTGGCGGCGATTGGAATTGTATTCAAGGCAAATATGTTTATTACCTTCCTTCAAATGGGACTTGCCAACGGCGTGCAGCCGCTGATGGGGTACAATTTTGGGGCAGGCAATCAGAAACGTTTTATGGAAGTGGACTGTTTTACGAAAAAATGCTGTCTGGTCGTTGGAATCCTGGCGACGGCATTATTTTTCTTTTTTCGAGAACCAATTATCCACCTGTTCATTAACGATAAAGACGTTATATATTATGGCGTGAAAATGCTGGTCGCATATATGGTTTCCGGACCGTTTATCGGAATCCTTTTTGTAAATATGAACTGCATGCAGTCTACTGGAGATGCACTTCCTGCAACGATTCTGTCGGTGCTCCGACAGGGACTTCTGCTGATTCCCTTACTGTATCTGTTGAATGCAGTATTCGGATTAAACGGAGTCATTTACGGACAGGCACTTACGGATTGCGTGGCGATTGTACTGTCCATGTATATCTGGGGAAGAAAGAAGAGAAAATTAAAGAGTGAATAAGTGAGAGAAAATCAGGTGTCGGGGGTGAGACCTGATTTTTTCTTGCTTATAAATATAACGTGCAAAGTGGAAAGAATCATTGCGGACACGCATATAATAGTCAGGTACAGGAAATAATTCATCTGAATAAATGTAAGAAAGAGAGGCTGTTTATGGAAGAGCGAGATGATCTGGAACAGATGGCATTTATACAGAAGTGGAATGACGGAAAGGCAGAACGGGAGAAAAAGCGGGAGCAAATGTGGAATGGGATTCTGGAGAAGGCTGGGATAAAGAAAGAAGAAAAGTAAAAAAGAAAAATGATTTTTAGAAAAATGAAAAGAACTCAAATAGGAACTCAAAATTTAAGCTTCTGTTTGAGTTCTTTATTTGAGTTCCTTTAAGAAACAAAAAAAATATGCTATTATCTTAAAAGAAGTAAAAAATCAAAGGGGAAAATTAGCGATGGTAAAAATAGATTTGATCACCGGTTTCTTAGGTTCCGGCAAGACAACGTTTATTAAAAAATATGCAAAATATCTTCTGGATAAAGGAATGAACATCGGCATCCTTGAGAATGATTTTGGTGCGGTAAATGTAGATATGCTTCTTTTACAGGACCTGATGGGAGATAACTGTGAGCTTGAAATGATTTCCGGTGGGTGCGACAAAGAAACGCATAGAAGACGTTTTCGGACAAAACTGATCGCAATGGGAATGTGCGGATATGACAGAGTAATTGTTGAACCGTCCGGGATTTATGATGTAGACGAATTTTTTGACGTTCTTCACGATGAACCACTGGATAAGTGGTATGAGATTGGCAATGTGGTTACGATCGTTGACGCAAAACTGGAGTCGGGATTGTCAGAAGAAGCAGACTATCTGCTTGCGTCCGAGGCTGCAAATGCAGGAAGCATTATCCTCAGCAGGGCAGAAGAAGCAACAAAAGAACAGATTGAAAATACAATTGAACATTTGAACAGAGCGCTTGAACAGGTTCAGTGCAAGCGAAGGCTGGATCAGGAAATCATGAGAAAAGATGGAGCAGAGCTTTCGGAAGAGGATTTTGATAAGATCTTAAAGAGCGGTTATGTTGCAGAAAATTATCGGAAGATGGATATAGATGAGAAAAAAGGTTTTGATTCGTTGTATTTTATGGAATTAAAAATTTCTGCAGATGAATTGAAGACGCAGGTTGCGAAGATGATGCAGGATCCGGAATGTGGCGGTATTTTCCGGGTGAAGGGATTTGTGAAAGATGATGCAGGAAGCTGGATGCAGCTGAATGCAACCGGTCATGAGATCAGTATGAAGCCGATCGGAGACGGGCAGGAGGTTGTGATCGTGATTGGGGAACAGTTGAAGGAAGATCGGATACGGAAGTATCTGGAGAATTAGAAAGTGTAAAAGAGCACATCAAAAGCGATGTGATCCGGTCAGTATGCTGAAAACAGTTTTGTTTGTGTAATACAGCTGTTATTGTATCCATAAGCAACAGGACGCATGAAAAAGCTTTCGCTTTTTCATGCGTCCTGTTAATTTATTGTTTTTGATAAATGATATGTTTTACACGACCGCCATCCATAATGATGGTATCATTTTCAGCTTTTACATACATTACAAGATTTGCATCCATTCGGAAGATAATACTTCCTGATGCTGATTGGTAAAGTGTTGTTTTCCCATAACGACGCATATGGATTTCGCATGTATTTTCAACTTTCACTAATTTCATGAAGGAATCGGTTTCATCGTTGTAATATGTTCCTTCCTGGAAAAGTGCCGGATCTGCAGGCTTGGCAGGGGTCAATGTAAGTACACGGGCAGGAAGTCGATAAAGGATTTCCTTATCTGTGAAGTAGATCTTTTCGTCTAATGAACCAATGCGATAACCGCCATCCTCTTCTTTTACCAGTTCTGTGCGGCACCATTCTCTTTGCATATAGAAAGTACCGTTTTGCTCTGTGATATCAACAAACATTGGATCATCCGGAAGTGCTGTCAGGAATACACCGCTGTGAGCAGGTGCATTTTCATGTTCCGGCACGGCTGGTTCGGTACAATCCGGTAATCCGAGTACGATGCAGGCGGCTTTATCGGCAAGCTTAGACATTGCGTAAGTTGTGGTGTTACTGATCAGTACAAGCTCCAGTTCTTTTTCCGGAATGCAAATAATTTCACCACGGTATGCAGCATCGGCACCGCCGTGTCCGAATACATCCAGACCATGAAGCTTATGGGTGATCAGTCCGCCGCAGTATTCAGCCGTTTTGCCATTGCTGAGAAGGGCAGGTTTCTTCATAAGCTCGATAATTTCACGATCGATCACATTTGGATGAATGTACTCATCTAATACTTTGCAGAGATCGGAAGCACAGGTATTTACAGAGGTTGGTCCGTAAAGTGCATAGTTCAGTGGATTGTAGTAGAATGTATCATCACCTTCGTCCTGGTAAGAGTAAGTAAGATCCGGAACAATCTGTGTAAAGCTTTCGCGGACAAAAGAATGTGTCATTCCGAGTGGAGTGAAAATACGTTCTTTTACAAATTGTGGGAAGCTCATTTGCGACAGCTTTTCAACGATAAGTGCCAATAAATGGAAACCGGTGTTACTGTATAAATACTGTGACTGTGGTTCAAAGTTCAGCGATTTCTGAAGAGATATCGTTGTATTGATATCATCCATGTCAATCTGATCGTTGATCTTGATACCGCGTAAAAATAAGAGTTCCCATTGGTCGCGAAGTCCGCTGACATTATTCATCATCTGGCGGATCGTAATCGGTGTTTCAATGTTGATATATTCATCTAAATATTTTCTGATGTTGTCATCTAAATCAAGTTTTCCTTCTTTCCAGAGAAGAAGAATAGACATAACAGTAAATTCTTTGGAAATCGATGCGACATGGAAAATACTTTCTTTATGGATTTTTAATTTATTTTCAAGATTTCCATATCCAAAACATTTTTCGTAAAGAGTTTTACCGTGCTGGCGAATCAATACCTGAGCGCCAGGGCAAAGACCGCGATCCCACATACGGAAAAGCTGATCTAATTGTTCTGTCATATTTGAATTCATTACAAAAATACTCCTTCTGATAAACTATTTTTTTAGGATTTTTTCGAATGCATAAAGCCAGTTTTTGCCTGCAAGCAGAGAAATCCGTTCATCTGAATAATTATGTTCTTTCATATCCAGCAGGAAATCCGGAATGTCTGCGTGACCGCCGGACAGAATATCGAAAGGATACTCCGGCATCAGAGATAAGTCTTGTGCGGAACTGTTCTTTAAGAAGAGATCGCAAAAGTCAAATCCGAAACCGACATGCTGTTCTCCCATTACCTCAATCATGTAATCTAAGTGTCTAAGCATTTGCCGGCGATCAGCTGTGCTGCCGGCATCTGCGTTAATGATACTGCAGGCATTCAGTCCTACCACACCTCCGCGTCTGGAAATTTCTGCTAAATGCTCGTCTTTTAAATTTCTGTTGTTATGAGCAACTGCCCGTGCATTGGAATGCGATGCGATTAGTGGGCAGGAGGTAATGGATAAGACATCATCCACGCCCTCGTCACTTAAATGACTGAGATCAATGATCATGTTTAAGGATTCAGCTTCTTTTACAAGCATTTTTCCAAAGTCGGTCAGACCACCTTTTTTGGCGTTCCCGGTAAAATCACAGCCGTCAGCTGCCATATTTCTGCGGCTCCAGGTAAGTCCCAGTCCTCTTACGCCTGCGGCGTAGAAAGCATGTAACATGAGGCAGGAGCTTATCGGTTCTGCTCCTTCAAACGAGAGAAGGATACCGACTTTATTTTCCGAAGCAGCTTTTACAAAGTCATCTGCGCTCGTGCAAAGCATAAGAAGGTCCGGACTTTCGCTTATCTCACAGTGGAGAGCGGCAATCTGTTCCATAGCGATTGAAATACCTCCATAAGGTAGGTACTGGCTATCTACAAAGAGGGAGGCAACGACTCCCGTCACGTTTCCTTTTTTAAAAGCTGGATAGTATAATCTTTCAATGACCTTATGCTCGCCGTTTTTGCGGCGTACAGCGACATCACTGAGTAAGTCAAAATGTCCATCAATAATATATTTCATAATCGTGTTTTCCTTAATAAACTAATTGTGAAAAGTAAACAATTATAGTAGCTTCTTTATCTGATGTATTCATGTAGTTATGTAAACAATTTTTAGGAATATAGAAACTGTCACCCTCGTGGATTACATAAGTACTGTTATCCATACGGAGTTCCAGTTCCCCTTTCAGGAGCAGGAGACTCTCGTCATAATTACCATGTGAAATCATCTGCTCAGTCACCCAGGTGTTAGGGTTTAATCTCACAATAAGTCCGGTCATTTGTGCTTCTTTTGAGTCCGGAAGTTTAGAAGGTGTAAAAATGGAGTAGGAAACATCGATTTCCGGGATTTTCATTGGAATTCGTTTTTCTTTTCTCACTAAATAAGTTTCTTTTGAATTATTTTTCTCTTCAGATGACTCAACAGAGAGTTCAGAGTCACCCATGATTAACCATACTTCTGAACAATCTAAGCAGGCTGCAATTTTTCTAAGTGCTACGAGTGAAGGAGATTTTAGATCTCTTTCAATTTGTGATATATGACCTATTGTGTATCCGGTAGCATCAGCTACCGCTTTGAGCGTGAGTCCTCTTTTCTTTCGCATTTCGCGAATGCGGCTTCCATACATGATCCCGCTCCTCCTTTCGCAATTCAAGTATAAAAACTAGCGGTTTTTGATTGCTTTTTCAATACGGGTAAGAGCTTCCTGAAGTTGCGCGCGTGGGCAGCCAATGTTTAATCGCATATAAGTGCTGCACTGGGCACCGAAACGATATCCAGGATTCATTTTTACCTTTGCTTTTTCTAAGAAAAATTGATTTAACTCGTCATTTTCCAGATTAAGTTTTGAACAATCAAGCCACAGAAGATATGTTCCTTCAGGTGACCAGACGCTGATTTCCGGAATATTTTCTCTGATATATTCCACGGTGAAATCTCTGTTAGCTTCGAGATATTGAAGCATTTCTGTAAGCCATTCCTCGCCTTTTGTATATGCGGCAGTCAACGCTGTCATACCGAAAACATTATCTCCTAGATCAAACGCATTATAGGTCGCGTCGTACGCATTATATAATTTCTTATTCGGAATAACAACATAAGATTGACAAAGACCGGCAACATTAAAGGTTTTACTCGGTGCAAAAGCTGTGATTGTATGTTCCATGGCATAGTCCGATACAGATGCCATCGGAGTATGGTGTTTTCCGCCATATACGAAATCTGCATGGATCTCATCGGAAATAATATACAGCTCATGGCGTTCGGCGATTTTAGCAACTTCCAAAAGCTCTTCTTTTGTCCATACACGACCAGCCGGATTATGAGGATTACACATCATGATCGCTTTGCAGCGGTTGTCGATCTGTGCTTCCAGACGCTCGAAGTTAATGGAATAATATCCGTTTTTATCACAATCTAACTGGTGATTAATGATAACACGTCCATTTTCTTCAATCGAAGAGTAGAATGGATGATAGACAGGTGTCATGATCACAATACGATCCCCAGGTGTTGTTAAGGATAAAAGACTCATAACAAGAGCAGGAACAACGCCTGGACTGAAGCCTAACCATTCACTCTGGATATTCCAGTGATAACGTCTTCCTACCCAGGATACGATGGCATCTTTTAATTCTTTGCTGTGATGAGTATATCCATAAACAGGATGATCTAAACGTTTCTGCATTGCTTCGCGAATTTCCGGAGCTGCTGCAAAATCCATGTCTGCTACCCACATCGGAACGACATCTTCCGGAACATTGTATTCCCATTTATTACAAGATGTGCCGCGTCTGTCGATGATTTCATCAAAATTATATTTTCCCATTTTCTTTTTCTCCTTCGAAATTTTTAGTTAGCTGTTCCTGCAAGACCGGTAATTGCAGAGATGCCACATTCTAATTCATGCATGTTATCGCATGTGATTTCTACTTCTGTACCGCTTAAGCGTTTCATGCGAGGAATTTGTGCAACAGTGTCGGCCATTGCTGTTGATTTAAATTCAAATCCCAGCTTGATCGGAGTCGCAACTTCGTATAAAGGAATTTTGCTTAAATCGGAATCAAGAACTTCTTTTACTGCAGAAATCGTATTTTCCCTGAGAACTTTTTGTGGTGGGAATTTTGCTGCATAGCGTGACAGAGCTTCTTTAGTTGTTACGAATTTTACCCATGGCATCATTTCTTTGTCTATAAGCTGTTTGCGAAGACCGGAATCACCGATGATAAGCCCTACCGGAACCTTATAAGAAGCAGCAAGTGCTGCGTTCGTTGTACTTTCGTTCATATAGGCTCCGTTAATCTTAAGGCTGGAAACAACTCTTCCGTAGAAGCTGTGATCCATATTGGCGAAATCTTCTCCCGGACCGGCATGATATCCGGCCAGAAATACAACATCGTAGGTTTCATCCAGGCAAGACATCATGTACTGTCTTCTTGGAGAACCGCTTACTAAGCTGATACGTTCATCCATCTGGCAAAGTTCATCATAAGAAAGGTTCGTTCCGCTTCCATGAGAATCAGAAATGGTGATTTCCCCGATTTCATCATTTCTGGAGGAAGCATGAATTCCTTCGATGATCCAGCGTACCTGATTGTGTAAAGCGCGGCGGAAGGAAGGAACCTCATCGCGTTCCTGAGATGGAGAAGTGATACCTGCCATTCCTTCCATGTCTACAGAAATGTAGATTTTTAGTGCTTTCTTCATAAGAAAATCCTCCTTTATGTAATTTATTTGTTTCCTTATAGAAAAACAAAACATACAGTTGTTAAAATATTATAAAACAATAAAAGAATTGTGTCAATATCTTGACATAATATACAAAAAGAATTATACTGTCAGTAATATTTATACTGTGAGTAAAAAACACAGAAAAAATCTTTTTCGTAAAACGAAACTCAAAAAAGGATGTAAAGGAGGAGAAATGTATGAAAAAGAAAAAATTAGCGTTGTTTTTAGCACTGACGATGGTTGTCGCTAGTTTTGCGGGGTGCGGTGGCAAAAAAGAAAAAGCTTCTGACAATGGATCAGCAAAACAGGAAGCAGAAACGGAAACTGAAGGATCAGAAGAGGGAAGATACCTTATGTGGAGATTGTATTCTGAACCAAAGCAGTGGGACCCAACGAACAACTCTGAATCTGTATCAGATGCGATTTGTAAGCAGTTGTTTGAAGGCCTCACCGTATCAACATCCGATGGCTTTAAACCGGGTATCGCGGAAAAATGGGATGTTTCAGAGGACGGAAAAACATATACATTCCATTTAAGAAAAGATGCGAAATGGTCAGACGGAAGTCCGGTGACAGCAAAAGACTTCGAATATTCCTGGAGAAGAATTTGTGATCCGGATTTTGCATCTGAAGCACTTCAGGCTATCACAGATTATGTTGTAGGTGCTACTGAATATTTTGAAGGAACAGGTGAGTATGATGATATCAAAGCAACAGCAATTGATGATTATACATTTGAAGTTGTTTTGAAGAATGCAACACCGTTCTTCCCGCAGTTAGTTGCCAATGACGTTTATCTTCCTATTAAAAAAGAAGCAGTGGAAGCAGCAGGTGAAGGATGGGAGAAGAAACCGGAATCAGCAATCAGTAACGGAGCATTCTACTTAGAAGAATATCAGGTTGGATCTCATTTATTACTGAAAAAGAATCCTTACTACTATGCAGCAGACGAAGTAAAACTTCCTGGTATCAAAGCAGTATTTATTACAGATGATAATACCGCATATCAGGCATATCAGGCAGGTGAGATCGATGTTATGGATCACCTTCCGGCAGAACAGATTCCACAGATTGTTGCTGAAGATCCATATGTAATTGTCAGTGCCGATACAGGAGCACAGTTCCTGAATTTCAACGTAGATAAAGCACCATTTGATAATGTTCATGTAAGAAAAGCAGTTGCCAAGGCAATCGACAGAAAGCAGATCACAGAACAGGTATTAAAAGATGGTTCTATCCCGGCAAGTAACTTTATCGCTCCGACATGTCAGAAAACAGATGGAACACATTTTCGTGAACTTGAAGCAGATGGATATCCGGCAGAAGAATATGGAATCGATCCGCGTCAGGCTAAGGTAGAAGATGCGCAGGCAGAACTTGCGGAAGCAGGTTATCCAAACGGAGAGGGCTTTCCGGAGGTGGAAATCACATATGCGAATACTGAAAAGAACAAGAGACTTTGTGAAGCAATTCAGCAGATGCTGGAAACAAATTTAAATATCAAAGTTAAACTCCGCGCAGAAGAATCAAGTGTATTCAGCTCTACAAAGAGTAAAGGTGATTATCAGATGGCTCCTGGTGGCTGGACAAATAACCCATACGATGCAAGTGGACTTATTAAACTTTTCTATTCTCAGAATGGTAATAATACATGCCAGTGGAGATGGAGAGAATACAAAGGCGCTCCGAACGATACAACATTAAATCCTGGTAACAAAGCATTTGATGAAGCATTTGATAAAGCAATGGCTTCATTAGGCGAAGAAAGAGATGCAGCCTGGGAAGAAGCGAATAAAGCACTTATGGATGATATGCCGATCACAGCACTTTATTATCCGTCATTTGTGGCTCTTGTAAATGAAGATCAGGTAGAAAACGTTGAACTTACATTGGGCAATTCATTTATGTTCAGCCATGCTGAAATCGTTGAGTAGTTGTTGACTTTAGGAAGACCGAAAAGTACCTTGCTTTTCGGTCTCCCTATTATTAGAGGAGAAGTAATATGCTGAGATATATAGCGAAAAGAGTACTTTCTGCGATTATTACGATCTGGTTCATTATGACACTGACATTTATATTAATGAATGCAATTCCAGGTGACCCATTTGCCAGCGAGAAAATGAACGATCCGGTAATTATTGCAAATATGAAAGCAAAATATGGTCTTGATAAACCGTTTATTGAACAATATGGAACATATATGCGGAACTATATGCATGGGGATTTTGGTATTTCCTTTATGAAAAAAGGAATCACAACCAATGATATTATTTCAGCAGGATTTCCATATTCTTTAGCAATCGGTATTTGGGCTTCGTTAGTTATTTTAGGTTTCGGAATATTTTTTGGTATTATTGCCGCATTGAGGCAAAATAAATTTGTAGATCGAGTCTTGATGGTGCTATCAACCCTAGGGGCGACAATCCCAAGCTTTGTATTTGCAACAGGATTCTTATATCTGTTTAGCAAGATTTTAGGATGGGTACCATCGTTTGGTGTGAATAGCTGGAAGGGATATATTGGACCGGTTATAGTCAGTGCATTATTCTCACTTGCGTATGTTGTACGACTGACAAGAACTTCCACATTAGATGTTTTGAATCAGGATTATATTCGTACAGCAAGGGCAAAGGGACTTCCTGAATGGAAGGTACTTGGAAAACATGCATTAAGAAATGCATTGCTTCCGGTTGTAACTTATATCGGACCGATGTTTGCTGCATTGATTACAGGATCTTTCGTAGTAGAAAAGGTATTTGGTATTCCTGGAATCGGAAACTTATTTACAAACAGTATCCTTAACCGAGACTATACATTGATTATGGGTATTACTGTATTTTTCTCAGTTATTCTTGTAATCTGCATTTTAGTAGTCGATATTCTGTATGTATTAATTGACCCACGTATTAAATATCAGTAAAACAGGTGAGAAAATATGAGCGAAAAAAATAACGTTATCTCTCCGGAATTATGGGCACCGTTGGAACAGGAAGAAAAAAATGCTGAGAAAATGGAAAGGCCTAGTCTTACTTTTTTACAAGACGGATGGAGAAGATTAAAATCCAATAAAATAGCGATCTTTTCTTTGATCGTAATTGCTTTGATTACAATCGGAGCTATTTTTATCCCAATGTTTTGGAAATATGATTATAAGACACAGAATCTGGAATTAGCGAATATTCCGGATGTAATGAAAGTATATCCGCTTGACAACGGAAAAAATATTTATGTAACACCACAGTATACAGTTGTTGTGGTTGACAAAAAAGGAAATCTTGAAGGACTTGCAGAAGTAAAGAATAAAGATGTCAATGGAAAGAAAAATTTCTTTACGGTCGGAAACAGTGAAATCTGTGTTGATTATAGTGGTTATTCAGATGCAAGTAAAGAGTATAAAAAATTAGAAAAGAAAGCAGCAAAAAAAGATTTAGATACAGTAGCGATCAAAGGAATTAAATATCTTGAAAACTATTATGCAGGAAGCGATGTGACAGAGGTTACAATTGAAGAAGCCAAAAGTATTTTGGAAAACAAGATAGAAAGAACAGTGATCACTTGTGATGGTGAGAAGCTCACAAAGCAGGAGAAGATAAAAAATAAAACTTATCTGCTTGGAACAGATGGTCTTGGGAGAGATTTGTTTATCCGTATTGTATATGGTGCACGTATTTCTCTTTTGGTTGGTCTGTTTGCGGCATTTATCAACTTTGTGGTTGGTGTATTCTACGGCGCGATTGCGGGTTACTGCGGTGGAACAGTTGATAATATCATGATGCGTATTATTGACGTTCTGGACTCCATTCCGATGACGCTGTATGTTATTTTGATCATGGTTGTAGTAGGACCTGGTATTTCTTCCATCATTATTGCATTAGGTTTGACATTCTGGGTTAAAATGGCCCGTATCGTCAGAGGGCAGGTTCTGACGCTGAAACAGCAGGAATTTGTTAAAGCTGCCATCGTAACAGGAGCAGATACAAAGAGAATTATTGTGAAACACCTAATCCCGAATATGATGGGACCTATCATGGTAAATATGGCAATGCAGATTCCAAGTGCAATTTTCAATGAAGCATTCCTGAGCTTCGTAGGTCTTGGTATTTCTGCACCGATGGCTTCCTGGGGTACTTTGTGTAATGACGCTTTAGCAGGAATTTATGTATATCCATATCAGATGGTATATCCGGCGATTGCCATTTCAGTTACAATCCTTACATTCAACTTATTAAGTGATGGTTTAAGAGATGCATTCGATCCAAAACAGCGTAAATAAGGAGGAAAAAGCAAATGAGTGAAAAATTATTAGATGTAAAAAATTTACATACCTCTTTCTTTACGCATTTAGGAGAGGTGCAGGCAATCCGTGATGTCAGTTTTGGATTAGACAAAGGTGAGATCATTGGTATTGTAGGTGAATCGGGCAGTGGGAAGAGTGTTACATCACTTTCTATTATGGGATTGCTTGCATATCCTGGAAGAGTAAAGAAAGGGGAGATTCTCTTTAACGGAGAAGATCTTTTGAAAAAGAAAAAAAGTGAGATGCGTAAGATTCAAGGGGATCACATTGCTATGATCTTCCAGGATCCGATGACATCTTTGAATCCATTATTTAAGATTGGTGATCAGATTACAGAAGCTATTCTGACACACCATAAAATTAAAAAGGAAGATGCAAAAAAACGTGCACTTGAAATGTTGAAACTGGTAGGTATTCCTTCACCGGAAAAAAGATTTCATTCCTACCCACATGAGTTTTCAGGCGGTATGAGACAGAGAGCAATGATTGCGATGGCACTTTCTTGTGAGCCAGAGCTTCTGATTGCGGATGAGCCGACAACGGCACTGGATGTTACCATTCAGGCACAGGTACTGTCTCTTATGAAAGAATTAAATGAAAGACTGGGAACAGCTACTATTTTGATCACACATAACTTAGGATGTGCATCAAGTATCTGCGATAGAATCATCGTTATGTATGGTGGAAAGATTATGGAGGAAGGAACAACGGAAGAAATTTTCTATGAACCGCATCATCCATATACGATGGGACTTTTGAACTCTGTACCAAAAGTAACCGGAGAAGCATCAAAAGAAAGACTGGTTCCGATTCTTGGAACACCGCCGGATATGCTTCATCCACCGACAGGATGTCCGTTTTATCCGCGCTGCAAATATGCAATGAAAGTATGTGCATCTATGCCGGTGCCGGAACAGTATATCAGTGATACACATCGTGTAAGCTGTTTTATGTGCCATCCGCAGGCACCTCGGAATGAAGAGTATGAAAGTCAGAAAGGAGGAATCCGACATGCCAAATAATACACTTTTGGAAGTAAAAGACCTGAAAATGTATTTCGAGAATAAAAAAGGATTTTTAGGTAAAAAAATCGAGTATGTAAAAGCAGTGGACGGAGTTTCCTTCAAAATACAAAAGGGAGAAACAATCGGACTGGTAGGAGAGTCCGGATGTGGAAAATCTACAACCGGATATTCCATCATGCGTCTCTATAAACCGACAGCAGGAGAAATCATATTCGACGGGAAAGATATTGCACAGTTAAGTGCAGCTGAAGTATGGCCATACAGAAAAAGAATGCAGATGATCTTTCAGGATCCATATGCATCCCTGAATCCTCGTATGACGGTTTCAGATATTATCGGTGAGCCACTGGATATTTATCATCTTTATGAAGGTAAGGAAAGACAGGAACGCATCTATGAATTGTTGAATACAGTTGGTCTTGGAAAAGACCATGCCAGCCGTTATCCTCATGAATTTTCAGGTGGACAAAGGCAGCGTGTCGGGATTGCAAGAGCACTTGCGGTAAATCCGGATTTTGTAGTCTGCGATGAGCCTATTTCGGCACTTGATGTCAGTATTCAGGCACAGGTAGTAAATATGCTTGAAGATCTGCAGGCAAGTCTTGGACTTACTTATTTGTTTATTGCACATGATCTTTCTATGGTCAGACATATTTCCCAAAAAGTAGGTGTTATGTATCTTGGATCTCTGGTAGAATTTGCGGAGACAGAAGAATTGTACGAACAGACACTGCACCCATATACAAAAGCATTGATGTCAGCGGTTCCTGAACTTGATCCTGCGATCAGTAAAACTAAGAAACCGGTTATGCTGCAAGGGGATGTCCCAAGTCCGATTGATACACCGGTTGGATGTAAATTTGCATCCAGATGCCCATATGCTACCAAACGCTGTCATGAAGAAAGACCAATCTTCAGAAACGTTGGAAATGAACATTATGTAGCCTGTCATCTGGTAGAATAATGCATAATTAAAGAGGAAATGAAAATATGAAATACAATTTTGATGAGCCTGTTGACAGAAGCAAAAACCGTTCTGCAAAATATGATGAAAGGGTAAAGAATTTTGGGACAGATGATGTGATTCCGCTTTGGATCGCAGATATGGATTTCAAAACAGCACAGCCTATCATTGATGCATGTAAAAAGAAAGCGGAAGAAGGAATCTGGGGGTATACTTCTCGCCCAGACAGTTATTTTAAGGCGTATGCCGACTGGCAGTTAAGAAGAAACGGATGGGCACTTGATACAAACTTATGTAGCTGGTGCTTAGGTGTGGTTCCGGCTCTTGCAGCGATCATTAAGCTATTTACAAAGAAAGAAGAAAAGGTTTTAATTCAGCCACCGGTTTATCCGGAATTTTTCGAGATCACAGAAAATACGGGGAGAGAACTTGTACAAAATAACTTTCTTGAGCATGACGGGGTGTGGGAAGTAGATTTTGAAGATTTTGAAAAGCAGGTAAAAGATCCCGCAGTGAAACTCTTCATTTTATGTAATCCACATAATCCGCTTGGACGCGTATGGTCCCAAGATGAGCTGTCTAAAATGCTGACACTTTGCTTTGAAAATGATGTTCAGGTAGTTTCGGATGAAATTCATTCGGATCTCATATTTCATGGAAAAAAACATATTCCGGCAGCAATTGTTGTCCCAGAAGCAGCTGATAAGGTGATCACATGTATTTCCGTGACAAAAACATTTAACCTGGCAGGACTTCAGGCATCAACCACAGTATTCCCAAATCTGGAGATGAAGAAAAAGTTCGACGGATATTGGGGTGGAATGGATATACATAGAAACAATGCGTTTAGTTCTGTTGCAATGGAAGCAGCATTGAATGAGGGCGAAGAGTGGTTGGAACAACTCCTTGCGTATATTTCTGGAAATCTTGATTATATATGTGATTATTTTGAAAAAAAGATTCCTCTGATCAAAGCAAATATGCCGGATGCAACCTATCTTGTGTGGCTGGACTGCAGAGCACTGCATATGGATAATGAAGAATTAAAGGATTTTATGATTCATAAGGCAGGGCTTGGATTAAATGACGGTTCGTCTTTTACAAGGACAATGAACGGGTTTATGCGGTTGAATGCAGCCTGTCCGAGATCTGTTCTAGAGAAAGCATTGAAGCAATTAGAGGATGCGGTTAATAGTCTGAATAATTGATTGGAGGAAAAAGAAATGCATGAATTAACACAATTAATTAAAGAGGATATGCGTCCGGCTCTTGGGGTAACAGAGCCGGGAGCGATCGCGTATGCGGTTTCAAAGGCAAAATCTTATGTTCCGGGAGAACTGGAACAGGTTACGCTTTTACTAAATAGTGGAATGTATAAAAATGCATATACATGTGGTATTCCGAACAGTCATTTTTACGGAAATGAATACGCAGCAGCTTTAGGGGCGGTAGCAGGAAAACCGGAAAAAGAGCTGGAGAGCCTTGCTAATGTAACAGAAGCCGACAATGTGGCAGCAGAGCAATTGGTAAAAGACGGAAAAATCGTTGTGAAAATGAGCGAGATTACGAGTCGTATTTTTATCGAAGCCCGCGTAAAGACAACAGGCGGAGAGGCTATGGTTCGGATCCGCGATGCTCATACGAATATTGTTCGCATTGAGGCAAATGGAGAGGTGGTTCTGGAGAAGAAAGAAGCTTCCGAAGAATGTGCTCATGAAGAGAAACCACTGATCCATAATTATACACTAAAACAGATTTACGAATATGCAAAAGAAGTTCCGGCAGAGGAAATTGAATTTATCAAGGCTGCCTATGATATGAACTATGCCTTGTTCGAAGAAGGGATTCAGAATCCAAGAACGACATATGCACGTTATCTGCTTGAGAAAAATGGTGGAAAGATTATTTCTGATAATGAGTTAAATACAGCATCCTTACTTTGTAATGCAGCAATTGAGGCGCGGGTAATCGGTCTTGACAGACCTGCTATGAGTATCACCGGTTCTGGTGCCCATGGAATCATTGCAACCATGCCACTTTACGGTGTTTGCAAGATCCGGGGCTTAAGTGATGAAACCTTATATCGTGCGACCGCATTAAGTTATCTTATCTGTATGTATATCAAAGAGTATTCCGGAAAACTTTCTGCTTTTTGCGGCTGTGGTATTGCGGCCGGCACCGGAATGGCCTGTGCATTGGTTTTTCTTAACGGTGGCGATGAAAATGCAATGGCAAGAACGATCAACAATATGTCCAGCAGTATTACGGGTATGATCTGTCACGGCGGAAACAAAGGATGTACGATGAAAGGTGTTGTGGCAGTGAACGCTGCATTCCAATCAGCAGACTTTGCGATGCATGATATTTTTATTGATGATATTCATGGAATCAATGGTTTTACACCAGAAGATACGATGCGGCATATGGGAGAAATCGCTTCGCCAGGCATGATTGGAACTGAGAAGACAATCGTGGATATTCTGCAGGAAAAAGGAGAATAGAAGATAGAAAAAGAAAAAGCCTTTGAATTGTGAACTGCTTCCCGTCAAGTAGACAATTAAAAAAATAAAATTTATTTCTGCCACTAGATGAAAAACTGGTGGCAGTTTTTATGCTGCCAATATATATTGTTCATGCTTTTCCATTGGGGTTAAAACTCTAAGATTCCTTTGTAATCGTCTATTGTTGTAATATTCCATGTAGCTTTCAATCATGCCCACAAGTGCTGTACGACTCGTAAATCTTTTCCCATAATAACGTTCTCTTTTTATAATCCCCCAGAATCCTTCCATCGGACCATTATCAATACATTTTGCAACCCTGGACATGCTTTGCGTCATTCCGGCAGCTTCCAGTTTATTGTGGAAGCTTCGATTTGTATATTGAAATCCTCTGTCACTATGACACAGCGGGCGTGCATCTGGATTACTGGCAATGGCATTGTCGAAAGTATCAAAGACCAATGCGTTATTATTGTTATCTCGAATTACATAGGACACAATCCGTCTATCATACAAATCTAGTATTGCACTAAGATATACCTTATGTTTTTCCAAACCGATGTAATATTTAAATTCCGTCACATCTGTAAGCCATTTCTGATTAGGTGCATCTGCAAAAAACTCTCGGTTTAATACATTTTCCGCTATGTATTGTGGATTTGCGGATTGACGTGTGCATCCATTGTTAGCATATTTAATTGTGGATTTAATATTTTTCTTTCTGCAAATACGAAGAACCCGTTTGTCATTTACCTTTATTCCATAATAGCGTTCCAGATCATCTCGTATTCTTCGATAGCCTTTGTCAGGAGAATCCGTGTGTATCTTTTCGATTGCATCTGAAATACGCAAGTTTTTAATTTCATTAGCTGGAATCTCTCTATGAAGCCATTTATAATAAGCAGATCTGCTTACATTTCCAAGTTTGCAAAGTGCACTGATTGGGTAACCGTATGTTTCGTTTTCCTCTTTAATTGCCTGATAAATCTGCCCTTGCCTCAACAGGCTTAACCCCGCCTCCTCTCTATTTCGTCGAGTTTTTTTAGGAATGATGCCTCCATTTCAGCTTTTTTCCGCTTGGCTTTTTCCATCTTCAATTCTGCTTGAAGTTTTTCAATTTCTGAAAGAGAATTCTCCGATTTCCTTTTGCCACGATTGTCTTGTAGTGCATTAATTCCACCGTTTTCATATTTAACCGTATAGTTTCGTGCCTGCTGATAAGAAACTTTAAATTTTTCAGATGTTTCAGTGTAATTATGATCATGGCTAATGCAATATGCCGCAATTTCTACCCGTTCATTAAATGTCGTTTTTCTTCCTTTGGTCATGATGCCTGTATCTCCCATTCTGGAAGCTTTTAGCTCCTCATGACCATTATACTTCTTAATCCAGCTTCTGAGTTGACTGGTCGAAAGAATTTTGAACTTTTGACAAATTTCTATATGAGAACCTTCGCCGGCTAAATATGCTGCGACTGCTTGCTCTTTTTCTGTTTTGGAATAATGTTTGTTATGATTGGTTTTAAACGCATCTATTCCCATCGCTTCATAGTTTTTTTACCCATTGTTTGAATGATTGAAAGGCTATACCTAAACGTTGTGCAATCGTCTTCATACTGCCTTTTCCATCTAAATATTCTTGAACTGCACTTATCTTTTCTTCAGCACTGTATCTTGCTTTTCTTCCCAATAAAAATACCCCCTTTCAGGTAACAAGTTTTATATTATTTTACTTGTCTACCTAAAAGGGAGCATATCACAGTTTGAAGGCTTTTGTTTTCTTTGAAGAACATCATGAAGAACTATCCTACTGTGCAAAACATTGTTTAGTAAAACTGTAAATTGTGCAACGTGTCGGAAAAAAGTTTCGTTTACATGAGGTATTGCAAAGAAATGCACAAAATGATAAGCTTGAAACATACAAAACGAGTTTACTAAAGACTTTAGATAAAACCAGGTGAGAAAAATGAATATACGAGATATTGCCAATTTGGCAGGTGTGTCAGCTTCGACGGTATCGAAGGTAATGAATGGGAAAGATAAGGATATTAGCGAAGAAACAAGAAAAAAGGTTTTGGAGGTAATAGAACGAGAACATTATGTTCCATATTTTAAATTTCTTGATAAAGCCGGTATGAAAAATCGACTTGTTGGTTTGATTTTGCAAAAAAATAATCAGGAAAAAGAAAGATACATAGCAGTTGCTGAAAGAATAGCACGTGAAAATAATTATGGTCTTGTTATTGGATATTCGGAAGATGAGAATGATACAAAAATATTGTGTCAGGACATGATTTTGAAAAAGGTATCAGGAATTTTAACAGAAGATTTTGTAAACATAGCGGATAAGAGAGAAAAGGGGGTTATCGTTAATTACAATGATACCAGTGGATTAAATGAACTGAATGAAACGATTTTTTATTATAAAATATCTGAAGCAGTAGAACTGGCAGTAGAAAATTTTGTTCAAGAAGGACATCAGAAAATAGCTTGTATTGTGAATAAGAGCCAGATTGGACTTTTAAAAGATTATAAATTGGCAATGCAAAATAAGAATATGCAAATAAACCCAGCATGGATGTATATTTATGAAGAAATAGAAGAGTTTGGGATATCACAGTTTATTGGAGAAAGCGAAACAGCTATTATTTGTGGTACTCCTGAAATAGCATGTCGTGTAGCAGGAATTTTAGAAAAAAGAAAAACAAATATTCCAGAGGAGCTATCAATTATCGCTATAGGCGAAGGAAAAGAACTACAGTATGTTAGTGGAGGGATTACAGCTATAGATTTCCCAATTGAAGAGATGGTTAGTGAGGGAACAAAATGTTTATTCGAAATGGATAAAACAGGACAAAAAACGGATACGGTTAGAATGTGTTCGCCTCAAATCATACATCGTAATAGTGTTGCACCACCGTTGAGAGAGAAACAAGGAGAGAAGATTATCGTAGTGGGAAGTATGAACATAGATGTTACGATAGAAGCTGATAAAATTCCAGGAGAAGGGGAAAATCAGATGGCAAGTAAAGTGTATGTTTTCCCTGGTGGCAAAGGTGCAAATCAAGCTGTGGGTGTTGGTAAATTAGGTGGTCAGGTGTATATGATCGGTTGCTTGGGAAATGATATAGATGGGAAAAGAATATACACAAATTTGATTGAAAATCATGTTCATATGGAGGGGGTACGATTTGATTCGGTTTTGCCAAGTGGAAAAGCCTATATCCATGTGGATAAAAGAGGAGAAAGTGCTATTACGGTTTATGCCGGTGCGAATACAAATTTAAGTATTAAACATCTAAAAAAATATGAATATATATTTGAAAAAGCAAAATATTGCCTGATATCTACAGAAATACCGGAATCTATTATAGAATATACGGTCGGATATTGCGAAGAAAATGAAATAAAAATCATACTTAAACCAACTTCAAAGGTAAAGGATGAAATTTTAAATAAAATTGATTATTTTGTACCTAATAAAAAAGAATTATTTACTTTAGTTCCAGAAGGTACAACGATTGAAAAAAAGGCTGAAATATTAAGAAATAAAGGGATACAAAACGTAATTGTTACATTGGGAGAAGAAGGGTGTTATTTAAAGAATGACGAGTATTCACTCTTTTTTGAAGGAACAGGATTTGAGGCCGTAGATACAACGGGAGGGGCTGATTCATTTATTAGTGCACTTGCAGTTTATTTAAGTGAAGGTCATAAATTAATAGAATCTATTGATTTTGCAATTTATGCATCAGGAATCAGCGTTACACGTTATGGTGTACAGCCGGCTTTGCCAGATAGAAAGTCGGTAGATATATATGAAGGAGAAATTCATAAAAAGTATAACGATAGAAGGAGGATGAAAAAAGAGTAATGAGACGAATATTGGTAGTTGGAAGTTTAAACATGGATATTGTTATAGAAACTCCGTGTATGCCGAAAGCTGGTGAAACTATTGCAGGGAAAAGTATTGCCCAGATACCAGGTGGAAAAGGTGCCAATCAAGCATTTGCAGCAGGTAAATTGGGCGGAAACATTGCCATGATGGGAGCCGTCGGTAATGATGAAAAAGGTGAAAAACTTCTTGAAAGCTTAAAAGGTGTTGGAGTAGATATTTCCAGAATAGAAGTAATGAATGATATTCCAACAGGACAAGCTTTTATTACAGTAGATGACCAGGGAGAAAATGCAATTATAATTATTGCCGGTGCTAATGGTAAAGTCACAAAAGAGCTGATTGACAGTAATCTGGATTTGATTAAACAAAGTGATATTATAATTATGCAATTAGAAATTCCATTAGAGATAGTTGGATATGTGAAAAAAATAGTGGAAGAGGATGGAAAAATTGTAATTTTAGATCCGGCACCAGCGATAAAAGATATTCCTGAAAATATACTGAAAGGTATTGACTATATTAAGCCTAATGAAACTGAGTTACAGATATTGACAGGAATGGAAGTGAAGAACAGAAAAGATATAACTGAAGCAGCAAAGATATTAATAAAGAAAGGAGTAAAAAATGTAATCGTTACTATGGGTGGAGATGGCTGTTTGTATATCAATAAAGATATAGAAGAATTTTTTCCGGCATATCCGGTAAAAGCCATAGATACAACGGCAGCAGGTGATTGCTTTACAGCAGCATTTGCACTGGCTTTAAGTCAAAACAAAAATTGGAAAGAAGCAATTGAATTTGGACAAAAAGCTTCTTCCATAGCAGTAACAAGAAAAGGTGCACAAACATCAATTCCGACTCGTGAAGAGGTAGATGAAATGAAAGGAGGAAAAATGTAAGGTGGAAAAGGAAAAAATTATTATTGATTGTGATCCGGGTTCAGATGACGCACTGGCTATTATACTGGCGTTATACTCAGGAAAATTAGATTTAAAAGCAGTATGTAGCGTTACCGGAAATGGAGCATTGGATACAACGACAAGGAATGGATTGAATATTCTATCTTTGTGTGGCAGAGAGGATATTCCGTTATATCGGGGATCTGCGGTTGCATTAGACCAGAAGCAGCCGGAAACAGTGAGTGCATTTGGAGATGATGGTTTAGGCGGTTTTGCCCATACTATCGCTTCGGATAAAAAAGAAGAGGATCAGAATGCAGTTGATTTTCTTGTGGAATATGTAAATGGGCATCCGAAAGAGATTACACTTTTTGCCATAGGACCATGTACCAATATCGCACATGCAATTCGTAAATCGCCTGATTTTGCCGGAAATCTAAAACGATTAATTATTATGGGTGGGGCAAAATATACAGGAAATATGAGTCCTGTGGCAGAGTATAATTTCTGGGCAGACCCAATGGCAGCACATGAAGTCCTGATGTCTGGTATTCAGGATGTGACAATGATTGGACTTGATGTTACAAATAAAATTGCTTTAGATGGCAGTATGCGAGAAATATTAAGAATGTTAAATACTAAATTGTCAACATTTGTATATAATATTACGCAAGAAGGAATGGATGAAAACTGGAGATCAAGAAGAAAAGCAGTTTCACCGATGCATGATGTATTAACGGTGGCATATTTCTTGGACAATTCTATTGTAAAGCTAAAACCGGCATATATTGATGTGGTGACAGAAGGAATTGCCAGAGGTCAGTCAATTGTAGATATTGGTGGACACTGGAACGAAAACAAATGCAATGCAAAATATGCATATGATGTTGATGTAGTTAAGTTTTATAAGTTATTTTATAAGGAAATATTTAACGAAGATATTACAGATTTAGTTGAGGGAAAATAGGAGGAATAAAAATGAGGAAAAAGAATGAAACATTTTCAATGATGGTAATTTTATTAATTCCGGTAGCGATTGCAATTAATATTGTCGGAGGGCAGATGACCTCGATATTAAAAATACCGGTAGATTTGGATATGATAGGTGTTATTTTAGTCGGTGCATTGGCTGGGCCACTTCCGGCAGCTGTTACGGGTGTATTAACAAACTTAATTAACGGTATTTTTGATCCAACATGGATTCCATATGCTTTCTGTGCATTCTTTATTGGAATTTCATCAGGATTGTTATCAAAATATAATATGATGACAAAGGTTTGGAAATTAGTTATTTCAGGAATTATCATTGCATTAGTAGGAACTATTACAGCAACACCGATCACTGTATTTTTCTTTGGAGGAGCAACTGGTGGTGGTGCTTCCATGTTAGCAGCAGGATTAATGGCAACCGGAAAACAGATTTTAGAGTCAGTTTTATCAGTTTATATTGTAACAGAAAGTGTCGGTAAATTAATTTCAGTCTTTATTGCATATTTTATCATTAAAGCAATACCGGAAAGATCTCTCGTTAAATACAAATATGGAGAAAAATTCATTAAAACAAAGAGTAACTAGTACATATTTTAAGGAGAATGAATAATGAAGCAAGAGAATAAAATTGTCGGGCTCTACCCGTTAACAAAATTTTATTTAGCAATAGTTCTGGTTGTTTTAGATATCATTATGCCGGGGATTTTAAGTAAGTTGGTTGTGTTTGTAATTGTTAATATCATAGCTGCACTAAGTGATGTCTGGAAGAGCTTCATCCGTAAAGTGAGAAATTCAGTCGGTGTTCTATTTGTGATATTGTTGTTTATACAGACATTTTTTTACCCAAGAGGGGAAGTAATATTTTCTTTTTGGATATTTAATGCAAAGTTAGAAGGAATTCTATTTGCTTTAAAACTTGGAATTACATTAATGGGAGTAGGCGGTAGCTTGATCTGGTTTTTTTCGGTTACACAGGAAAAGGATTTTGTATTAGCTTTGGAAAAGAGCGGAATGAGCGCAAAAGCTTCTTATGTGGTTCTATCAACACTTCAAATGGTTCCTGTTTTAAAGAAAAAATCACAGACAATTATGAATGCACAAAAAGCAAGAGGAGTAGAAACGGAAGGAAATCTTTTAGTAAGAGCAAAGGTTTTTGTGCCGACGATTATTCCACTTGTATTAAGCTCGATAGCCGGAACAGAAGAAAGAGCATTGACATTAGAGGCAAGAGGATTTTCATCTGGGATAAAGCCAACACATTTATATGATATAGAAAAAACAGAAGCAGATAAAAAAGCAGTTGTAATAATTACTTTATTAGGAGTTTTAGGTATTGCAGGGAGGGTTGCTTTATGGCTTATATAGATATACAGAATGTTACATATACATATCCTTTGACTAAAACCCCGAGTATTGCTGATGTAAATTTATCTTTTGAAAGAGGGAAATTTTATGCGATATTAGGTGCAAATGGTAGTGGAAAAACAACATTGTGTAATATTATAAGAGGTTTTATTCCTAATTTTTTCCAAGGAGAAATGAAAGGAAAGGTTATTATTGACGGAAAGAATCTCGAAGAATATGAGATGGGAGAAATAGCATCTAAGATAGGATATGTATTTCAAAATCCGTTTAACCAGATTACAGGAGCCAGGGATACTGTCTATGGAGAAATTGCATATGGATTAGAAAATTTTGGAGTGCCTGTAGAGGAGATAAAGACGCGTGTAGAAAAAATCATGGAAATTACCAATACAACGTACTTGCAGGAAAAAAATCCATTTGAATTATCTGGTGGACAGCAGCAGAGAGTTGCACTGGCATCCGTATTGGTTTTGGAACCGGATATTTTAGTAATAGATGAACCGACATCTCAGCTTGATCCACAGGAAACAGAGCGTGTTTTTGAAATCATCAAAACAATGAAAAAAATGGGGAAGACAATCATTCTGGTCGAACATAAAATGGAATTAGTGGCTGAATATTGTGATGAAGTAGTGGTTCTGCATCAGGGGAAAGTAATTCGTCATGGTGATAAACATGACGTTTTATCCGAGATTGAATTGGAAAAATTTGGAGTTATGTTGCCGTTAACAGTTTATCTCGCAAATGAATTGAAAAACCATGGAGTAAGAATGAAAGATAACATTATTACTTCAGACGAAATGGCTGATCAGCTTCAAAAAATAGGAAAGAAGGAGTAGCAACATGGGGATTATTGAATTCAAAGATGTGAGTTTTCAGTATCCGAATGGTTTTTCCGCTGTTGAAAACGTTAGTTTTGAAATTAATGAAGGAGAAGCAATCGCTATTATAGGTCAGAACGGTGCTGGAAAGACAACAACTGTAAAAATGATAAATGGATTATTAAAGCCAACGCATGGAACGGTTTTGATTGATGGAATGGATACAAAAGATTATACAACAGCACAACTGTCAAAAATCGCAGGATATGTATTCCAAAATCCGGATGATCAGATTTTTCATAATAATGTCGAAGATGAAATTAGATTTGGACCTAAAAAACAAGGATTATCAGAAGAAGAAATTGTGAAGAAAACGGAATGGGCAGCTAAGTTATGTGGATTATCAGAACAAATGCAGGAAAATCCGTATAATCTTCCACTTTCAATTCGTAAATTTGTTTCTATTGCATCTGTATTGGCAATGGATGATAAAATATTGATTTTAGATGAACCAACTGCCGGACAAGATTTAATTGGAATTAAGAGATTGGAAAATATTCTTACAGAGCTGAAAAAAGAGAATAAAACAGTGGTTACTATAACACATGATATGGAGTTCGCAGTAAATAATTTTAAAAAAATATTTGTAATGTCACGTAAAAACCTGCTAAGAGTAGGAAATGCAAAAGAAATCTTTTCAGATGATGAATTATTAAAAGACAGCATGCTAAAAAAGACTTATATGGGAAATCTGTGTGATAAATTAAAATTAGATGAGACCGCAGTTACAATTGAGGAATTTTTAAAACATTTTGTTTAAAAGAATATAGGGTATTAAAAGTTCATGAGAATTAGTAAGGGTTAGCCGAAATGACTAGCCCTTTTTAGATAATCTAATGTGTAAAAGCTAATTGATGGGTTGAAAGATTTTTATAGAATTTGCATGAAAAAGAATTGTAGTATATTATAGAACTGTATTGTAATAGAAAGGAGCAATCAAAACATGGATTTCAAATACTGCAAACTGGAAATTTTCATTCCGGAAACGCACCTGCCGACATTACAAAGAGCTTTGCAGGAAGTAGATGCAGGACATATCGGTAACTACGATTCTTGTATGTCATCGAGCGAGGTAACCGGGTATTGGCGTCCGCTGGAAGGATGTAATCCGTATATCGGAAACACCGGTGAGATCAGTAAAGAGCCTGAAGTGAAAGTGGAGGTAACAGTGTTTACCGAAGAAGTTGACAAGACAATTGAAGCAGTCAAAAAGGTTCATCCGTATGAAGAACCGGTGATCAATGCGATTCCGATTTTGCGGACTTCATTCTAAGTTTTTGTTTTAACAATATTGTCAATAAGGTAACGAAAAAGTTGCATAAAGAAAAACAATTTAAATTAAATAACAGCCCTGTTTATGATATGAAAAATTGTAGAAATTATACAAAAAGTATATTTTTTGAAAAAATAATTGAAAAAATTTATGCAATATGATATAGTAAAGCCAGTTGAGGAAGTAATTGAATTGAAAAGAGATGCCGTGACAGGAGAGCGAATGTAAGAGAGACAGCCGGAAGGCTGGTGGTAGGCAACGCTCTTTTTTTGTACTCTAAAAGCGGCAAAAGGGTGATATGATGAGCAGATTTTTTTATGAAGCAGTAGAAGAAAATCCGATCATTGCAGCAGTAAAGAACATGGATGATTTAAAAATCTGCTGTTCTTTGGAAGATATCCGGGTTGTGTTTATTTTATTTGGAGATGTCTGTTCGATCCGTGAGATCGTCCAACAGATAAAAGATTCCGGGAAGGTTGCGATGGTTCATGTAGATCTGATAAGCGGTCTTAGCAGTAAGGAAATTGTCGTAGATTTTATCCGGAAAAATACAGAAGCAGATGGAATAATTTCCACAAAAGCTGCATTGATTAAAAGGGGGAAGGAACTTAAGATGTTCACAGTCCTAAGATATTTCCTTCTGGATTCGATGGCATATGAGAATATCAGGCAGCAACAGCACGCCGTGAAGCCTGATTATATCGAAGTACTTCCGGGGGTGATGCCGAAGGTGATCGGAAAAGTCTGTAAAATGTCAAAGACGCCGATCATTGCAGGCGGTCTGATCTCGGACAAAGAATCTGTGATGGCGGCACTTTCAGCTGGAGCGATCGCAGTTTCATCTACGAATCACGAAGTCTGGAAAATGTAAAACAAAAGTAACAGGAGTAATGTATTTAAACAAAGTACAGGTATTTGAGGATGAGTAAGTAGCGAAGCGGCATAGAATATCCGCTTTACTATAAAACATGCAAAGCAACGATTTTTATTTTAAAGGAGGAAAAAAGAGTATGGCTAAGTATGTAATGGCACTGGATGCGGGAACAACAAGTAACAGATGTATCCTGTTCAATGAAAAAGGAGAAATGTGCAGCGTTGCACAGAGGGAATTCACACAGTATTTCCCGAAACCGGGCTGGGTTGAACATGATGCAGATGAGATCTGGGCAAGTATGCTTGGTGTAGCCGTTGAAGCAATGAACATGATTGGGGCAGAAGCAGAGGACATTGCAGCAATTGGTATTACGAACCAGAGAGAGACAACCATCGTCTGGGACAAAGAGACAGGAGAGCCGATCCATCATGCAATCGTATGGCAGTGCCGCAGAACTTCTGAGTATTGTGACAGCCTGAAGGAAAAAGGACTTACCGATAAATTCAGAGAAAAAACAGGACTTGTTATCGACGCGTATTTCTCAGGAACAAAGGTAAAATGGCTTCTTGATAATGTGCCGGGAGCAAGAGAGAGAGCAGAAAAGGGAGAATTATTATTCGGTACAGTTGAGACATGGCTGATCTGGAAACTGACAAAAGGTGCAGTTCATGTAACGGATTATTCAAACGCTTCCCGCACGATGCTGTTCAATATCAATACACTTGAATGGGATGATGAGATTCTTGCAGAGCTGAACATTCCGAAATGCATGCTTCCAGAACCAAAACCGTCAAGCTGTGTATATGGAGAAGCAGATCCTTCTTACCTTGGTGGACCGATTCCAATCGCAGGAGCAGCAGGAGACCAGCAGTCCGCACTGTTTGGACAGACATGCTTCAATGCAGGCGAAGCAAAGAATACATATGGAACCGGATGTTTCATGCTAATGAATACCGGTGAGAAACCGATCTTCTCAAAGAACGGACTGGTAACAACCATCGCATGGGGACTGGATGGAAAAGTAAATTACGCACTGGAAGGTTCAATTTTCGTGGCAGGAGCTGCAATTCAGTGGCTGAGAGATGAACTTCGTATTATTGATTCCGCACCGGATTCAGAATACATGGCTAAGAAAGTAAAAGATACAAACGGATGCTATGTAGTACCTGCATTTACCGGACTTGGAGCACCGCACTGGGATCAGTATGCAAGGGGAACGATCGTAGGAATTACACGTGGCGTTAATAAATATCACATTATCCGCGCAACTCTGGAATCCCTTGCTTATCAGGTAAATGATGTTCTGGAAGCAATGAAAGCTGACTCTGGAATTGAACTTGCAGCACTTAAGGTTGACGGTGGAGCAAGTGCAAATGATTTTCTGATGCAGACACAGTCTGACATCATCAATGCACCGGTTAACCGTCCGCAGTGTGTAGAGACAACCGCAATGGGAGCTGCTTATCTTGCAGGTCTTGCAGTTGGATACTGGGCAAGTAAAGAGGATGTTATTAAGAACTGGGCAATTGATAAGACATTCGAGCCAAAGATTGCAGATGAAGAAAGAGAAAAACGGATCAAAGGCTGGAATAAGGCTGTCAAATATGCTTACGGATGGGCAAAAGAAGATTAGATTTTGACAGTAAAAAGGAAATGAAAACAGGACATTGAATAGGGAAAAGGGGGACTTATTATGTTACCTTATATAGCAGAGTTTCTTGGAACAATGATACTTATTATTCTTGGAGATGGAGTAGTAGCAAATGTGAACCTTAACAAATCCGGTATGAAAGGTGCCGGTGCGGTTCAGATTACATTTGCCTGGGGTCTTGCAGTTCTGCTTCCGGCATTTATTTTCGGAGAGGCTTCAGGAGCTTCCTTTAATCCGGCACTTACGATTGCACTTGCAGTGGACGGAAGTTTTGCATGGTCGATGGTTCCTGGATATATCATCGCTCAGATTGCAGGAGCATTCGTAGGAGGATGTATCGTTTATTTACTTTTCAAAGGACAGTTTGACGCAACAGAAGATCCGGGAACAAAGCTTGGTGTATTCTGTACAGGACCTTCGATCGCAAACACAGGACTGAATATTTTCAGTGAGGCAGTTGGAACATTTATCCTTGTATTTGCGATCAAGGGAATTGGAAACGTGACAGGACTTTCCACAGGCGTTGACAAATTATTTGTATTCGGAATTATCGTATCAGTAGGTATGTCACTTGGCGGACTGACCGGTTATGCGATCAACCCGGCAAGAGATCTTGGACCAAGACTTGCACACGCAGTACTTCCAATTAAGGGAAAAGGTGATTCAAACTTCGGATACGGTCTGGTTGTACCGATCATCGGACCAATCATCGGAGCAATCGCAGCAGTATTACTGTATGGGGCAATTCCGTGGTAAAAATTCAGAATTGAAAATGGTAATGGCATGAGATGAGAGAGCCTGACAGGATAACCGCATAGGGAAATGCGTTTACTTGGCAGGCTCTTTTTCATAAGCAGGAAGTTCAGGAAGAAAAAACAGTTATTAAGGAGTGATCTGGGAATGTATGATGTAATAATTATCGGAGCTGGAGTATCCGGTGCGGCAACAGCAAGAGAGCTGTCACGTTATAAAGTGAAGGCATGTGTAATCGAGAAAGAAGAGGATGTATGCTGTGGTACTTCCAAGGCAAACAGTGCAATTGTCCATGCCGGTTATGATGCGGCAGAAGGATCGCTGATGGCAAAACTGAATGTCAGGGGAAATCAGATGATGGAACAGCTTTCAAAGGATCTGGATTTCCCATTTAAGAAAAATGGCTCGCTGGTTGTATGTCTGCATGAAGAGGATATGCCGAATCTTCAGGCACTGTATGACCGAGGCGTTGCAAATGGTGTTAAGGAGTTAAGAATTCTTAACCGTGAGGAATTGAAAGAAATGGAACCGAATATTTCCGATCAGGCGTATGCCGCACTTTATGCACCGACAGCCGGAATTGTATGTCCGTTTAATCTGAACATTGCAATGGCTGAGAATGCAAATGTAAATGGTGTGGAGTTCAAATTTGATACGGAAGTTACGGATCTTAAACCAATAGATGAGGGATGGGAGATCCATACAAATAACGGGGTTTTCCAGACAAGGTACGTGGTAAATGCGGCCGGAGTCTATGCAGACAAGTTTCATAATATGGTAAGTGAGAAGAAGATCCATATTACCCCTAGAAGAGGGGATTACTGCCTGCTTGATAAGAGTGCGGGAAGTCATGTGAGCAAGACGATTTTTGCACTTCCGGGAAAATATGGAAAAGGTATTCTGGTTGCACCGACGGTTCACGGTAATCTGATCCTTGGACCAACGGCGATCGATATCGAAGATAAAGAAGGAACCAATACAACAAGAGAAGGTCTGGATCAGGTGATCGAAAGAGCAGAGATGAATGTGAAAAATATTCCGCTCCGTCAGGTGATTACTTCTTTTGCAGGACTTCGTGCACATGAGGACGGACATGAGTTCCTGATCGGGGAAGTGGAGGATGCAAAAGGATTTATCGACTGTGCGGGCATTGAATCACCGGGACTTACCAGTGCACCGGCAATCGGAGAAATGGTGGCGCAGATCCTCAAGGATAAAATGAATCTGGAAGAAAAAGAAGATTTTATCGCAACAAGAAAGGGCGTTCTGGATCCGAATACACTCAGCAAGGAAGAAAGAATGGAACTGATCAAAGAGAAACCGGAATACGGAAATATTATCTGCCGTTGTGAAATGGTTACAGAAGGCGAGATCATGGATGCGATCAACAGACCGCTCGGCGCCAAATCTCTGGATGGGGTAAAACGCAGGACAAGAGCCGGAATGGGACGCTGTCAGGCAGGATTCTGTTCACCGAGAACGATGGAGATCCTGGCGAGAGAACGCCATGTGAGTATGTTCGAGATCACAAAATCCGGTGGAGATTCTAAAATAATCACAGGTACTAATAAGGATTCGTTATAAAAGGGAGGCATTGCATCATGAGAGCTTATGATATTGTTATCATTGGAGGAGGACCGGCGGGACTTGCGGCTGCAATTTCGGCAAAGAGAAGCGGAGTGGACAGTGTCCTGATCCTGGAAAGAGATAAAGAACTTGGCGGTATCCTGAATCAGTGCATCCACAACGGATTCGGACTCCATACATTTAAGGAAGAACTGACCGGACCGGAATATGCAGGACGTTTTATTGATCAGGCGAAAGAACTGAATATTGAATACAAGCTGAATACAATGGTTATGGATATCAGTCCACAGAAGGTTGTCACCGCAATGAACCGGGAGGAAGGTCTTTTCGAGATTCAGGCAAAGGCAGTTGTTCTGGCAATGGGGTGCCGTGAGCGTTCCAGAGGTGCACTTAATATTCCGGGCTATCGTCCGGCAGGTATTTTCTCGGCAGGTACGGCACAGAGACTGGTCAATATCGAAGGCTATATGCCGGGGCGGGAGGTTGTGATCCTTGGTTCCGGCGACATCGGATTGATCATGGCGAGACGAATGACATTTGAAGGCGCAAAGGTTAAGGTTGTTGCAGAGCTGATGCCGTATTCCGGAGGACTGAAGAGAAATATCGTACAGTGTCTGGATGATTATGACATTCCGCTGAAGCTGAGCCATACGGTTGTTGATATCAAAGGAAAAGAGCGTCTGGAAGGCATTACACTGGCACAGGTGGACGGTCACGGAAAACCGATTCCTGGAACCGAAGAAGAATACAGTTGTGATACCCTCCTCCTTTCCGTAGGCTTGATTCCGGAAAATGAAATTTCAAGAGGTATGGGCGTGGATATGAACCCTGTCACATCAGGACCGAAGGTAAATGAGAGCCTGGAGACAAACATCGAAGGCGTATTTGCCTGTGGAAATGTCCTGCATGTGCATGACCTGGTTGACTTTGTATCGGAAGAAGCCGGAACTGCAGGAAGAAATGCTGCGGAATACGTCAAACAGGGAGAAGAACGCAGACAAGGCGGAAAAGAGATTAAAATGAATCCAGTCGAAGGTGTCCGTTATACAGTTCCGGGAACGATTAACGTAGACCGGATGGATGAAAATCTGATCGTGCGTTTCCGTGTGGGCGGTGTCTATAAGAATTGTTATATCAGTGCATATTTTGATGATGAAAGAGTGATCCACAGAAAACGTCCGGTTGTTGCACCAGGTGAGATGGAAGAGATTAAGCTGACAAAAGAGCAGCTTCTGAAATATCCGGATCTGCAGACCATCACAGTAAAGATTGAGGAGGCGTAGACGATGGAAGAGAGGAAATTGACATGTATCGGCTGTCCGATGGGCTGCCCTCTTACAGTTGTAATGAATGGGGAAGAAGTAGTGAGCGTCACGGGAAATACCTGTAAACGCGGTGATGTATACGCAAGAAAAGAAGTGACGAATCCAACGAGAATCGTAACTTCGACCGTGCGGGTGTCCGGCGGAAGCATCGATATGGTATCGGTGAAGACGAAAGAAGATATCCCAAAGGGCAAGATCTTTGAATGTGTGAAGGCGCTCAAAGGAATTGAAGTCCCGGCTCCGGTTCATATTGGGGATGTGATTCTTGAAAATGTGGCGGACACGGGCGTGGATATTGTTGCGACGAAGAATGTTGAATAAAAGGAAAAGAAGGAGAAGTCCTGTATGGTGACGGAAAGGGTTGCCATATGGGACTTTTTTATATTGTATTCTGGAGAAACATTTTGTGATTTCGTGAAAATCTAAGTATAAACATTTCTGTTTTTCGTTAAGAAAGTGGTATAAACATTTTTTGTTTTCGTTAAGAACTCTATGAAAACATTTCTGTTTTTCGTTAAAAAGTAGGTATAAACATTTTATGATTTCGTGAAAAATGGTATAATTAAGGCGGAAATATGCTATAATACTACCAAGTAAAATGAAATGAGGAATGCGAAATGATTTTTAAAAGAAAAGTTTATGACAAACTGATTGAGTGGAAAACATTGGCAGCAGGCACATCAGCAGTATTGCTTGAAGGAGCCAGACGTATTGGAAAAAGTACCATTGTAGAGGATTTCGCAAAAAATGAATATGATGATTATATGATTCTTGATTTTGCAAGAGAAAGCATAGATGTTAAAAATAATTTTGTCGAGAATATGAATGATTTGGATACGTTTTTCAGAAATCTGTTTCTCCTAAAAGGAAAAAGTTTAAAAGGGAAGAATTGTGTGATTATTTTCGATGAGGTACAGCTGTTTCCACAGGCACGGCAGGCGATAAAATATCTTGTTGCGGATGGACGGTATGAGTATATTGAGACAGGATCACTGATCTCAATTCGGAAAAATGTAAAGGATATACTGATTCCTTCAGAAGAATACCGGATTAAGATGTACCCGATGGATTTTGAAGAATATTTATGGGCAATCAATGATGAGGTTACGATTCCTACAATCAGAGAAGCTTTTGAAAAAAGAAAGCCACTTGGAGATGCGATTCATCGGAGAATCATGAAAAGTTTCCGTACGTATATGGTTGTAGGTGGGATGCCACAAGCGGTAGATGCTTATGTTTCAGGAAAAAGTTATGCGCAGATTGATTTTGTAAAGAGGAATATTCTGAGCCTTTATGAAGAAGATCTGGCAAAATATGATACAGAAAATCGGGAAAAAGCGTCAGTTATTTATCGTACAATACCAGAGCAGCTGGAGAATAAAAATTCGCATTTCAAACTTTCTATGGTGGATAAAAATGCACGTTACCAAAATTATATAGATGCAGTAAGCTTTATTTCAGAAGCAATGATCGGAAATGAGTGTATTAATGTTACAAAGCCGGAAGTTGCATTAGAATTATTTGCAGACAGAAGTAATTTTAAATTATATATGGGTGATACCGGATTACTGGTTACACAGATTATGAAGAACCGGGATAATACAGATGAGGATTTATATAAGGCTCTGATTATAGATAATCTTGGGATAAATCAGGGAATGATTATTGAAAATATTGTAGCACAGATGCTCAGAACGGCAGGTCATGAGTTGTATTTTCATGAATATTTGTATACACCAGAAGGGACGACCAGGGAAAAGAAATATGAGATCGATTTTATGATTGTGAAAAAAAAGAAGATCTGTCCGATTGAAGTAAAATCTTCAAATTATATGTCACACAAATCATTTGATTATCTGATTCAGAAGTATCAGTTAAAATCGGAAGACAGATTTATTATCTATACAAAAGATTTAAAATATCAGGACGGAATTATGTATATACCAATTTATATGACGATGTTACTGTAGGATTCGCAGGAGGACTTTCATGGAACCATTCTATTATACCAAAATGACGAAACAGCAGCAGGCAGCATACCATGTAATCATGCAGGGAGCAAATGCACTTGCGGATGAATTTCAGATACCGCGCATAGAAAGTGCGGAGCTTTATGATGTCTTTTTCAGGCTTCGGCTGGATCATCCGGAGATTTTCTGGATGACAGGATATAAGTATAAATACTATCAGGACTCTCCGAATCTGATCTTTGTACCGGAGTATCTGTTTGACAAAAATAAAATCCGGGAGCATCAGAGGGCAATGTCCTCCAGAGTAGAAAAACTTGCGCGGGCGGCAAAAGATTTGTCTGAATGGGAAAAGGAGAAATATATTCATGATTTTATCTGTGATAATGTGACTTATGATAAGCTGAAAAAGGCGTATTCCCATGAGATCATCGGTCCACTTGGACATGGAGTTGGCGTATGTGAAGGGATTGCAAAATCTGTGAAAATACTCTGTGATGCGCTTGGAATCTGGTGCATGATCGCAGTCTGTGGTAACAATCCGGAAAAAGGGATCAAGTACCGTCATACTTGGAATATCGTAAAAATTGGTGGTACATATTATCATCTGGATGCAACTTTTGACAATACGCTTGGTAAACACAGTGCGGCAGGACAGGAGATCCGCTATGATTATTTCAATCTGGACGACAAGAAGATTTTCCGGGATCATGAACCGCTGATCGCACCGGCACCGGTCTGTACGAATGGGGATCATTTTTATTATCGGGAGAAGAAACTTTCCTTTACAAAAGAAGAAGATGTCTATAAACGGTCGCTGCAGGCGGCTAAGAAGGGCAGGATATTGACCTTTCAGTGGAGAGGCGGCTATCTGACAAGAGAAGTTTTGGAGAAACTTTTGGATCTGCTCCGGAAAGCCGGAGAAGAGAAGCAGAAGGCTGCCAGGATCAGCCTCAACTGGTCGCAGGCAGTGATCCGTGTCAGTTATGTGGAGGACAGAGGACTTGCCTGTGTGGATATGGAAGAGGCAAATGAAGGAGAAAAGGAATAGATGAGTGAACTGGAAATACAGGAAAATATGTCAGCAGAGGAAGCGTTCATGGATACAGAAAATGCATATGAAGAAATTCCGGAGGCCTTCCAGAAGCTTGCCCAGTTACTCGGTCAGGATCAGTTTGAACTTCTGTTTCCAGACAAAGATGTGGAAAACCAGGATGAAATGCGTCTGGTGTATCTGATGAATGATGCAGTGGAAAGCTTTCTGGTATTCTCTGGTGCAAGAATGACCGGACATTATCAGAAAGATTATGAAGGAGAGCTGGACGCAACTTTAAGCCAGGAGGATGGAGAATATGTACTTGTCGTATATCAGGGCGAAACGGTTGTGACCATTTTTTTCCAGGATCTTTCGTTGGAGGTGAACCTTTATAATTACGGAGATGTGGGACATTTCTGGGTGAAAGGGTATGAGTATCTGCGGATTCTGGAATATCGTCTGGCGATTCTGAGCGATAAATGTGAATACCTTGGAGAAAAGGCAACAAGTGATACAGAACGGAAACTTGCAAAACTGGTACATTTTCCTCCGCTGAACTATACCTGTTATCCGGCAGTTCCGGCAAAATATATTGTCCCGATGGAAGATCCGTGGAATCCGACCGAAGAGGCAATGGATGTAATGGAAGAGCTTGTTAAAGAAGCAGGGGATAAAAGTCTGTTGTGGTGGCTGCAAAGATACCGGAGATATCATGGAAAAAGAATGAGCAGATGGATTGCCCGACTATTACATCGGGAGAAACATGCGGCGGTTGTAGACTTGCTAAATAAAAAACTTGCCAAAGAAGCGGAAAATTATCCACGGAGGGATTTTGGGGAGAAATTTAATCAGAAATATCAGAACATTTTGAAAAAAGCCGAAAAAAGAAAAGCAGAACTGGAGTCGAACGGACAGAAAGTTACACTTGTACGTGAGGAGCCATTTGCTGCGGCGAGAGATTCGGTAGATTTCAAAGTGTACCTGATGATTTGGAAAGAAAAACAGGGGAACCGTGTTGCTGAAATAGAGGAATTTTAGCAATGGATGATATGAGAACTTAGAAAATAGAAACAGGTCAACGGAGTGAGACTCAATTGATATTCAAAGAGAGGAACAAATACAAATGATCAACCGAGAAGATATGCTGGAATTGACGCGGCGGATGACGCCTGCGAGAACATCATTCACAAGAATAGCAGGCTGTTATGTAGATGCAGACGGAGATTTTGACGGAAGCTTTAACATCAACTTCCTCAAACTCTCTGCGTCAGAAAAAACAAAAAATCTCGCAATCGCCAAAACAATTCCATTTGCAGAGACAAACACAAAACTGAAAAAATACGAGATCCAGCCGGAAAATCAGAAAGCCGGAAGTATGTGGCAGCTTTTGATGGCGCTCAGAGACTGTGAACTTAAAAACGATGCCCTAATGGATACTCTTTATGATATCATCATGGAAAACATCCGGATCACCACCCCTTACGCGATCTATGTTTTCCATGATAACTACGATATCCCAGCCAAAGCCACCGACAAAGAACGCCTCGGAGAATCCGAAGAGATGTTCCCTTACCTCATCTGCGCCATCTGTCCCCTTGTCGGCGAATACGAACCCGGATCCCCAACATCCGGCTTCCTCTTCCCCGCCTTTACAGACCGCAGCGGTGACCTGAACCATATAAATATCTATGGCATAACTGAAAAGAAACGTGAAGAACTTGGTAGACTTATATCTTTATAATAATGTGTTGTTGGAAATATTTTAAAGATACAAATTTTTAAAAACTAAAACAAATCATTATACTCAAATTTATTTATCCGTTTTTTCGTCCCCCTCCAACACCTTAAAACCTACCTTATTCATCCATCAGCAAGCTCCGGAACTCCGTAAAGAAACGTCCCTGCTCTTCTTTGGTCATCTTAACCAGCATCTCCAGGCTTTCCATACTGATCCGCCCAGCTGAGAACAGCAGTTCCGTATAATCCCATTTCGTATATCCATACTCTTTTTCCCAGTCGCAGATTTTCTTCATTCCATAATAATAGCAGGTGAAATATCCCGGCGCATTCTGGTGTGCCTGTACCTGGGCGCGGGCAGTTACGCGGTCAAAGCCAAGCTCTTCTTCGTAGATTTTTACAGCATCTTCCAGTGTCGCTCCAAAATAATACAGCTGCAGATCAACCAGGATACGGACAGAGGCATGATGACGGCGGAATGCAACGAACAGAGGGAAGAACGGGTCTTCCGCAAAGATAAAGGTAAATGCGCGTTCAGTCCGAATACAGGTTCCCTCTTCCAGAGGTACACTTTTTGCTCCTATTTTTACAGTTTCCGGTGTTGGATCGATCGCTGCACGGATAAACTGGACATGGTGTCCCGGATAAGTTTCGTGCATGGTATTCATCTTGATCCAGCCATCGGTAATGTTCTGATAATTATATTGATTCAGGAACATCTGGCCGCGGAGCGGTTTGACACGGAAATCACCACCCTCATAACCGCCCCAGGGGTAAGAATCCTTATAGCAAGGCGGAAGAGGAACGCACAGACAGGTTTCATCTTCCGGAAGACGTACATATTCATGAGCGACAGCACGGGTACGTTTCAGATAATTTCTGGCACGTGTATACATTTCCTCGGCACTGTCACAAGGACCAGCATAGCGGAAAAGCACATCACTGACTTCTTTCATTGTCTTCGGAGTTCCTTCCGGAAGCTCTAATTTGGAGGCGATTTCGAATACTTCAGCACGGGTCTTTTCAATTTCTTCTTTATGCCATGCAAGCAGTTCGTCGAGAGATACACCAAGACGGTTTTTCAGAAGGCTGCGGTAAGCTTCCGGATCCATCTTGATGGTCTTTGAGAGATCATCCTTTAATAATTCTTCAGAGTCAGACTGGCAGTCTGAACCGAGTAAATCTGCCATTTCCTGAAGCTGATCGATAAAAATCCGGAAGGACTGTGATAAAGACGCAATCTGTTCTTCTGTGAAATCCGGGAAATATTCATTTAACAGTTTCAGGTCGCGCTGCATATCCAGCCTTGCGCGGGCAAAGGCAGAAGAAAGGGAAGCTTCATTTTCTCCGTATTGTGTATGGATCAGATTAAGGATCAAATCCTGATTTTCATGGAATGTCTGTAATTTTCTGGTCAGGACATCGAGACGTACTTCATTAGAACGCCTGTCACAGCGTGCGATTTCCTGAAGATAATAAACAAAATTCAGGAAAGGTGCTTCCGGACTGTGTTCTTTTTCTTCGATAGTAAATTTGAGAGAATCCAGGAAGTCTTTCAGATGATGCTTCACCAGACGATAGACATTGTCCGGTGCATCCAGGTTTTCAACCTGTGTTTTTAAATCGTTCCATTTTTCGCGGACCGACCTGATCTTTTCGGGAGTCGGGAGAAAAAGGATATTTTCAAAAGAACGGTGGCTTTCGAGTTGGTCATGCAAAATGGCAAGTTCTCTGTCAAGTTCGCGGTAAGTATTGGTTAAGTCAGTATTTTTCATGAGTAAATGGCACTCTCCTTTTTTAGAAATTTGTTCTAATTGTATCTTACCGCAGAAAATGTCAAATGAAAAGCAGGACAGATAAAAAGATTCGCGTGTCGACTTATGCCCCTTTCTGTGATATGATAATCAAGAGATTATTATGAGCAGAAAGGGGCATTTTTTCGATGGCAGCAACATCTGAAAATAAGCCAAAACAATATATATCTGTCGGGATCCTGGCACATGTGGATGCTGGAAAGACGACGCTTTCGGAAGGAATCCTTTATCTTACCGGTCAGATCAGGAAGCTTGGAAGAGTTGACCACGGAGATGCGTTTCTGGACACGTATACGCTGGAGAGAAGCCGGGGGATTACCATTTTTTCCAAGCAGGCGAATTTTGCGCTTGGAGACAAGCAGGTGACTCTTCTTGATACACCGGGGCATGTGGACTTTTCAGCAGAAATGGAGCGTACCCTGCAGGTTCTTGATTATGCAATCCTGGTTGTCAGCGGAGCGGACGGTGTGCAGGGACATACACGAACCCTGTGGAATCTTCTTGCAAGGTATCAGGTTCCGACCTTTATTTTCATAAATAAGATGGATCAGGACGGTACGAACAGACAGGACAGACTTGCTGAATTAAAGCGGAAGCTCAGCGGAGAGTGTGTGGACTTTACAGAAGCGGGTGAAGAATTTCTGGAAGAGCTGTCTATGTGCGATGAGACGGTAATGGAAAGCTATCTGGAAAATGGAAAGATCACGACAGGTCAGATTCAGACGCTGATCCGGGAACGAAAGGTATTTCCATGCTATTTCGGTTCTGCACTGAAGCTGGAAGGTGTGCAGGAATTACTGGACGGACTGGAAAAATACATGGACGGACCGGTAAGCGGGACGCATGCTGAAGAAGCTTTTGGAGCGAAGGTATATAAGATATCCAGAGATTCACAGGGCAGCCGCCTGACACATATGAAGATCACAAACGGAGTACTGAAGGTCAAAGAGATCCTGGAATATATGGCAGAGGAAGAACTTTTGCAGGAGAAAGTCAACCAGATCCGGATTTATTCCGGGGACAAGTACGAGATGGTGCAGGAAGCAGAAAAAGGCTGTATCTGTGCTGTGACAGGACTTACCCGGACTTATCCGGGACAGGGGCTTGGGATGCAGCAAAGTTCTTCGGCACCGATACTGGAGCCGGTTCTGAATTACCGGGTGGAGCTGCCGGAAGGCTGTGATGTCCACCGGATGCTGCAGAATTTCAGACAACTGGAGGAAGAAGATCCGATGCTCCGTGTAGTCTGGAATGAAGAGGCAGGAGAGATTCAGGTCCAGCTGATGGGCGAAGTGCAGACGGAGATTCTGCAAAGTCTTGTAAAAGAACGGTTTGACGTGGATATTTCTTTTGGAAGTGGGAATATTGTTTACAAAGAAACGATTAAAAATACAGTTGAAGGAGTAGGGCATTTTGAGCCGCTGCGTCATTATGCAGAAGTGCATCTGATACTGGAACCGGGAGAGCCGGGAAGTGGAATCACGATCGATACGATCTGCAGTGAGGATGTGCTGGACAAGAACTGGCAGCGACTGATCCTGACACATGTGCTGGAAAGAGAGCACCGGGGCGTTCTGACGGGATCGGTGCTCACTGATGTGAAGATCACACTTGCCAGTGGACGTGCACATCTGAAGCATACAGAGGGCGGAGACTTCCGCCAGGCGGTGTATCGTGCGATCCGCCAGGGACTGATGCAGGCAGAGAATGTACTGCTTGAACCGTATTATGCATTTCGTCTGGAAATTCCGTCAGAGATGACAGGTCGTGCACTTACGGATATTCAGCGGATGAATGGAGAATTTGACGGACCGGAGACGGAAGATGATATGGCTGTGGTCACCGGAAGTGCACCGGTGTCTGAAATGCAGGATTATCAGAGAGAAGTAACCACATACAGCAGAGGAAGAGGGAAACTGTTCTGTACGCTGAAGGGATATTTTCCATGCCATAACCAGGACGAGGTTGTAGAGGCGATTGGTTACGATCCGGAGCGGGATGTGGAGAATCCGACGGGCTCTGTATTCTGTGCTCATGGAGCAGGATATAATGTACCGTGGCAGGAAGTGCCGGAACATATGCATATTGAGGCACAGCTTCCGAAGATCCTGGAAGAGCGGAAAAGGCTGGCAGGAGAGACAGAAAAAAGTCTGGATGAGACTGTACCGGTAAATTTACGCAAGGAGAAAAGCGGATCAGCAGAAGCAGCAGCCAGAGGCGGCAGGCATTATGCGCGTAATGCCAGAGAAGACAGGGAACTGGAAGAGATTTTTATCCGGACTTACGGACGGGTAGAGAGAAAAGCCGATCGTCTTCCAAAGACTGTGACTGCAGGGAAAACGCCAAAAGCAAAGAAAGATGAAGAAGGCGTACAGGAATATTTGCTGGTAGATGGTTATAATGTTATTTTCGCATGGGATGATCTGAAAGAACTGGCAAAAGAGAATATTGAAGCAGCAAGAAATAAACTGATGGATGTGCTTTGCAATTATCAGGGGTTCAAGAATTATCCTCTGATCCTGGTATTTGATGCCTACAAGGTTGAAGGCGAAGCAATGGAAATCTTCAAATACCACAACATTCATGTTGTGTATACAAAAGAAGCTGAGACGGCGGATATGTACATTGAAAAGGTAGTACATGAAGTCGGAAGAAAGTATCATGTGACGGTAGTTACATCAGATGGTGTGGAACAGGTGATCACACAGGGACAGGGAGGTACGATCATATCTTCCCGGGAGTTCCTGGAAGAGGTGAAGATCGTGAACCGGCAGATTCAGGAAGAATGGGAGCTGCACAAAGAGAGTGCGAAAAATTATCTGTTCGATCATATGGACAGAGAGCTTGCCGGTCATATGGAAGAGGTCCGCATGGGCCGGAAAGAATTGGGTGAGAGAGCAAATGATCAATAAAGAGGAATTTCTGAAAACCTGTAATCTGACAGAGGATGACCTTACGGCTGCCCGGATTTCCTGGGAGGAGCTGACAGAGATCTATGAAGATTATATGTCAAAAACGAAATTGTTCCGTCATCTGGGAAAAGAATTTGTAGATGAATATATTTATGATATTGAGCGGGCAGGGATCCATTCCTATCGTTACAGAACCAAGAATCCAATGCACCTTCTGGAAAAGATCATCCGGAAGCGGAAAGAAAATTATGCAAAATTTGAACATATCAACAAATCGAATTACCACAAATACATCACAGATTTGATTGGTATCAGGGTTTTCTTCCTTTACCGGGAGGACTGGATCCATTTTCATAAGTTCATCACTTCGATGTTTGAAAATGATCCGAACAATTATGTAGAGGACAGGCTGCGGGATTTTGATGAGGATCCGGAGCACTGCTATATCGCAGAACGTCCAAAAGTATACAAGCGTTCCGGGGATACGAGGATTTATGACAGTACGCAGATTGAAGTGCGGACAGGCGGGTATTACCGTTCACTGCATTATATCATCAAGTATCACGGATACTATCTGGAAATCCAGGGCAGAACGCTTTTTGAAGAAGGATGGAGCGAGATTGACCATGATATTGTGTATCCGTATTACAAGGATGATGAGATGCTGACGGAGTTTTCCGGACTGCTGAACAGGCTTTCGGGAGTGGCAGATGAGATGAGTTCGTATTTCAGAAAGATGAAAAAACTCAGAGAAGAAGAACCGGATAAAAAATAAAGGATCTCTTATAAAAAATTAAAAATAAAAAGCAAAAGACGTTTAAAACAAAAGGAAATAAAGTATTGTAAAATTTGTTTGACAAATAAAAATTGTCTAATTATAATTACATCCTATTAAACGCGACGGGGCATAACAAAAAGTTATGTTCCGTTTGTTTTATATATTGGGAAATTGCATTTTAAAGTATATAAGAACAGAAAGGTCAAATGCCAAGAGGCATAGCTGCAGAAAATTGCGGTTATGCTTTTTTTGTTAGGTTAAGGGCCTGTTTTCATTGTGGAGTTTTTCGTTGATCCGAAAAACGGAACTTTGAAAACCAAAAAACCACCTGCAAGGTGAGTCAGCATTGCTTTAGCTTACAGAAAAATCTCCTGTGATACAATAATGATGGTTCGCCAACCACATGAAAGTACAAGGAGGTATCCAAATGGATATAAATAGTTTATCACATACGAAATGGAATTGTAAATATCACATAGTTTTGCACCGAAATTTAGAAGAAAAATAATATATGGACAATTAAAAAGAGACATAGCAGGTATTTTAAGCATGTTATGCAAAAGAAAAAGGGTCAGGATAGTAGAAGCAGAGATGTGTCCAGATCATGTACATATGTTAGTAGAATTACCATCAAGTATAAGTGTATCAAGTTTTGTAGGGTATTTAAAGGGGAAGAGTACGTTAATAATCTTCGAAAGACATGCAAATTTGAAATATAAATTTGGGAACAGACATTTCTGGTGCCGAGGATATTATGTAGATACAGTAGGAAAAATGCGAAGAAAATACAGGAATATATTCAAAATCAATTAAAAGAAGATTATGAATATGACCAGATGACGTTGCGGCTGACGAACCATTTCGATGAGTCTTTAGACTCCAGCGCCGGGAAAAAGCCCTTATAGGGCGTGAACAAACCACCGGCTAAGCCGGTGGTTCTGATTAAAACTTTTTGTCAGAATGAAAAATTGAATCATTTAGTATAAAACAGGCAATAGTTGACAACCCCGCAAAAATCAGTGTAATAACAGCAAGTCCCAAAAAGAAAAATCCAAGAGAAATCTGATCAAATACCTTTCCCATAATTCCATAGCACAAAGCAGTGGTGCAAGTGCGCAGCATAGAAACAACGGACAAGATAGTGGCACGATATTTGGAGTCTATATAATCCTGGATAATACTGTCAGAAACAGCAAAAAGTATTTCCGGTATAAAACAGGCAATAATTGTAAAAATCAGGAAAACAGAAGGATTTTTCATGCGCATCAATAGCAGAAACAGAAATCCCTGTATGAATAAACCATATATAAATATCTGTTTCCGATTTAATATTTTCAAAATAAATCCAACTAACAGGTAGGCTGCTGAATTGATAAAATACGATGCGGAAAAGAAAAGTCCGATTGTTGCAACAGTAATGTGAATTCGATCTAAAAACAATTGATTCATATTATAATATCCGCAAAATATACCATCTGTTATGCTGGAAATGAGAATGAAAAAGCATAAGATTGTTCCAGGTCTGTATTTTTTGAAATCGGTTTTGAGATGAACTGTTTTGGAATTATGTTCCGGTTCATCAATATTTTTTAAAAATACAATTGCAAAGAGCATGGTAATTATCTGAATACCATAAACAAGATTCCATGAATATGCAGCCAGTTCTCCACCGATAAAGATTGAAATACCAATTGTCAGTGATTCAAGTGAAAGAACTTTTGAATTTATTTTCAAATAGTCATTTTCAGTATGCTCTCTTTTTAAAATATCATATAATAATGCACTGTTACTACCGGTGACAAATGTGTAGGCAAATCCTTCCAATCCTGCCAGAATCATAAAAGCAACCGGTTTTTTGGAGATTATCATTGTAAATGAATGAAGTGCGAGTAAAAAGCATCCGAGCATCAGGGAGTTCCGTTTTCCGAATTTATCACCAAAATAGCCGGTAGGTATTTCAAAAATGGTGATGGAAATATTTAACACAATGGAATAAAGTGCCACTTCGGAAACGCTTAAACCTTTGTGGGTTAAAAACAGCAGAAAAATTCCGCGGGTCAGGGCGATGGAAGTTAGTACCGTATATAGTGTGTAAAAAAGTAAGTTTTTGCTTTTATAAAATGGTTTCATGAGTGTACCTTTTTGTGATAATATTTGTGAATGAAATACAGTTATTCTTTAGTATATCATGCATGAATTTATAAAGAAAGAAATATATAGGGAAGTGGGAAGCGAGCGTTGCTTACTTCCCACTTCCCGGTTATAATTGGAATAACAGAAATTAAGTCAGAAAGGATGGATTCAATGGAATATATAACATCTCTACAGGCAGCAGATAAATGGAATCTTTCAAAACGTCAGGTAAATGCGCTGTGCAAAAGCGGATAAATATATGGTGCAGTAAAAAAAAGGACAGCGTTGGATGATACCGGAGGATGCAACTTTTGAAAAATATCTCAATCATTACGATGTGATTTATCTGGATATTACCTTGTAGGAATTAATTACAAAAAAGCAACGAAAGAACATACCTGTAAAATAGAAGTGATTATTCTTTAATCAGGCATTTATGGAGGAAGAAAACCATGCGATTTCTTCATTTATCAGACCTGCACCTCGGTAAGCGTGTGAATGAATTTTCCATGCTGGAGGATCAGGCATATATTTTAAAAGAGATACTGAACATTATCGATGCGCAGAAGGTGGAAGCGGTTCTGATCGCGGGCGACATTTACGACAAGGTGATTCCGTCCGCAGAGGCGGTGAGGCTTCTGGATGATTTCCTGACAAGGATCGCCGCGAGGGAGCTGCCGGTGTTTCTGATCAGTGGAAACCATGATTCTGCAGAAAGAATTGCTTTCGGTTCAAGACTGATGAGCAGCAGACAGATCTATCTTTCACCGGTATTTGAGTCGGATGTAGAACCGATAACGATAAGTGACCGGCACGGTGAGATCAATATTTACATGCTTCCATTTGTGAAGCCGTCTTTGGTAAAAAGAGTGTATCCGGAGGAAGAAATCATCACCTATCAGGATGCTGTAAATGCGGCAGTGCAGCATATGCAGATCGACACAGACAAACGAAATATCCTGCTTGCGCATCAGTTCGTGACCGGTGCGGCAAGATGTGATTCAGAAGAACTGTCTGTAGGCGGTGTGGATGATGTGGACGCATCTGTCTTTGACGGATTTGATTATGTGGCGCTTGGACATCTCCATGGCCCGCAGAAGATCGGGAAAGAGACAGTGCGGTATTCGGGAACGCCGCTCAAATATTCTTTTTCTGAAACCAATCATAAAAAAGCAGCAGTCATCGTTGATGTAGAAGAAAAAGGCAAAATAAATATTCAGCAGATTCCATTTTTGCCGAAACATGATATGCGGGAGATCAGAGGAACTTACATGGAAGTGACTGCACTGGATTTTTACAAGGATATGAACACGGACGATTATCTTCACATTACGCTGACTGATGAAGAGGATATACCGGATGCAATCGGGAAGCTCAGAACGATTTATCCGAATATCATGAAGCTGTCTTATGACAATCTGCGGACGAGAGCGGCAGGGACAGTGAGAGGAACGGCAGAAGTAGAGGAGAAATCCCCGATGGAGCTTTTAAGAGAGTTCTATGAGCTTCAGAACAACCAGCCCATGACGGATGAACAGGAAGAGATTGCCAGAGGAATGATGGAAGAAATATGGGAGGATGAGAGATGAGACCGATAAAACTTACGATTTCTGCATTCGGACCGTATGCAAAAGAGACAGAGATCATTCTGGATGAACTTGGTGAGCGGGGACTTTATCTGATAACCGGCGATACCGGTGCCGGAAAGACCACAATTTTTGATGCAATCGCATTTGCACTTTACGGAGAAGCGAGTGGAAATGAAAGAGAGCCGGGGATGCTTCGGAGTAAATATGCGGATCCGAAGACGCCGACCTTTGTGGAATTGGAGTTCTTCTATCAGGGGCAGAACTACCATATCCGGAGAAATCCGGAGTACATGCGTCCAAAGGACAGGGGCGAGGGCATGACGCTGCAAAGAGCGGATGCGGTACTGGAATTTCCGGATGACAGGCTTCCGGTCACAAAGGCAAAAGAGGTCACAAAAGCAGTGACAGAACTGATCGGGCTCGACCGCGGACAATTTACTCAGATTGCAATGCTGGCGCAGGGAGATTTTATGAAGCTTCTGTTTTCAAAAACTGAGGAGCGGAGCAAAATTTTCCGGGAAATTTTCCATACCAGACCGTATCTTGCGTTTCAGGAGAAAATGAAAAATGCAAGCGGCAGACTGCAGGAACAGTATGAGGATGTCAGCAAAAGCATTTTGCAGTACATGAAGGATATCAGCTGTGATGAGGATGACGTGCTTGCTGCGGATGTGAAAAAGATCCGTGAGAGCAAAGCGGTGGTTCATGCGGACAAGGTTCTGGAACTTTTGGAAACTCTGACAAATCAGGATGCAGATTCGGTGAAAGAAAAGAAGAAGAATTTAACAAAGATCGAGAAAGATCTGGAAGAGCTGAACCAGAGAATCGGAAAGGCAGAGGCAGTGATCCGTGCAAAAAAGGAACTGGAAAAAGCAGAGCAGACGATAGCAGAGAAGACACCAACGCTGAAAGAACTGGAGATGGCACTGAAGAAAGAACAGGGAAAAGTGCCGGAAAGAGAGCAGTTAACAGAAGAGATCGGAAAGAGGCAGGAAAAGCTTGCAGAGTATGACGAATTAAAAAAACTTCAGAAGCAGATTAAAGAGCTTGAAAAACAGATTGAGATATTAAAGGGCCGGGAAAGCCGGTATCAGGAAAAGAAAGCGCAGATGCAGGCGCAGCTGGAACAGAAAAGGAATTTACTGGAACAGCTGAAGGATGCGGAAATTAAAGTTCTGAAAGTTACAGCAGAACAAAAAGAGGTTTCAGTAAGAAAAGAAACGGCAGAAGACATTCTTATTCAATATAAAAGATACCAAAGACAGAAGAAAAGTGTGGAAGAGGCGCAGAAAGCATACCTTGTCATGCAGGAGGAATGTACAGAGCGAAAGACACAGCTTGCCTGGATGGAGAGGGCATTTCTGGATGAGCAGGCGGGGATTCTTGCAAAGGTTCTGAAAACGGGAGCGCCGTGCCCGGTGTGCGGATCGGTCCACCATCCATGTCCGGCACAGATGACGGAGGGTGCACCGGAAAAAGAAGAGCTTGAAAAATACCGGAAAGAGACTGCCGATGTGGAGAAAAAGACGAATGATGCAAGCTTTAAGGCAAATGAAAAGCTGGTCCAGTTAAAAGCGCTGGAAGAAGAAATCCAAAAGAGTGTGAAAAACTTTGACAGCAGCATACAGGAAGAAGAGATTGAAAAATCGCTGGCGTTGATCGGTCAACAGATGGATGCCCTCGAAAAGTCAGAAAAGGAATTACAGAAAAAGCTGGAAGTAGCTAAAGAAGCAGTGGCAGAAAAGCAGAAGCTGGAAGCTGAGATCCCGGAACTGGAGCAGATGCAGAAAAAGCTTCAGGAGGAAGAACAGGAGCGAAAGGATCAGCTCCTTGTGTCTGAGAGAGATAAAGCAAATGCAGAAGAGCAGGCTGTGAAGGTGCGTGGCAAACTGGAATTTCCGGAGAAAGCAGAAGCAGAACAGAAGATCAAAGAGCTGGATAAGCAGAAAAAAGAAATCGATAAGAATCTGAATGCTGCCCAGAAGGCATTCCAGGACTGCAGTCAGTCGGTAGAAGCGGCAAAGACGAAGAAGAAAACGCTGGAGAAGCAGATTGCGGGTAATAAAGAAACCGATATGGAAGAACTTGTCCAGGCACGACAGGAAGTATCAGGTGCGAAAAAAGAGCTTCAAAAACAGATGGAAGAGATCAGGATCCGTTATGAAAACAATCTGAAAATCAGGAATGCGATCGACAAGCAGAGTGCAAAGCTTCTGGAGCTTGAGCGGAACTGGACACAGGTGCGTGAGATTTCCGATACGGTAAACGGAAAAATCAAAGGAGGTTCCAAAGAAAAGATCAAATTTGAAACCTACATCCAGACCAATTATTTTGACCGGATCATTGCCCGTGCAAATACGCGGTTTATGGTGATGAGTGGAGGACAATATGAGCTGAAACGCCAGACTGATACGGATGACCGGAAGAGTCAGAGTGGTCTGGAACTGAACGTAATCGATCACTACAATGGTTCTGAGCGAAGTGTGAAGACGCTTTCCGGCGGGGAATCCTTTAAAGCTTCTCTTTCGCTGGCACTCGGACTTTCTGATGAGATCCAGGCATCGGCAGGCGGAATCCAGCTGGATACCATGTTTGTCGATGAAGGATTTGGTTCACTGGATGAAGAGTCACTGGAACAGGCGATGAAAGCACTGAATGGTCTTACGGAGGGCAACCGTCTGGTGGGAATCATTTCCCATGTACAGGAATTAAAAGCAAGGATTGAGAAACAGATTGTGGTGACAAAGGAAAAAGCAGGCGGAAGCAGAGTGGAACTTAAGATTGACTGATCTGTACCGGAGAAGAATTTCATGCTGAGATGAAGCGGAGCACCAATGGAGGTGGGGAAAATTCACCGAAACTGGAAGGAGAAGATGATTTTTATGAGCTGTTTTTTGCAGGACTGGAGCAGAAGGAAAATAAAAATCTAAATGAATAAAAATACTATGAAGAAATGGTTTTGACTTTCAGATATGCAACAAGTGTGTTAAGATAGGTACAGACTATTCATAAAATGTGCAAGAATATACAATTTGAAAAGAGCGAATATAAAAGGAAAAAGGAGCAAAAATCATGCCAGTTTTTGATTTTAAACACACACCAGATGAAAAAAAGACCCAGGAATGTACTTATACAACATTCCGCTCGAATGAGACAGAAGCGACAGCGGAGAAACCGATGCTGGTTCTGGATAACAGCAACCGGAAATGGAAGCATCATTCCTGTGGTGTTTTCACCAACCCGATTAAGAAGACATCCTTTGAATTTGATGAGGAAGATGGAATTGTAAGTGCGGACATTCTCCAGATCGATGCGAGATTTGTAAGCCTGATCAAATGGCTGGGCGAGAATCATATCAATGTCCGTCTTTCCGGTGAAAACCGTGCAGACGGCTATGCAGTATACAAGATCCGGGAGATCGCATTCGGTGGGGCAACCAAGCTTTCAGCTGAAGATGGTTTCCTGCAGTTCATGATCGAGCGTCTTTTCGCAAGCAGTGCACCGACAGAAGAAGCAGTGGATGAGGAAATGGAAGAGGACGGCGACAGCATGAAGCTGACAAGCCTGCAGAGTATCACCGATTTTATGAACTGTGCAGGAAGAACCCTTCCGGACAATATCCGTCTGTGGGCAAGAAGAAACCTTGCTGTTGCAAGATCACATGAAGTGTCACCGGAAGAAAGAAGACATGCGCAGAGAGCTCTTTCAATCATGATGAATATTCAGTGGAAGAGCAATTATTTTGAATCCATTGATCCAGATGAGGCAAGAAGAATCCTGGATGAAGAACTTTACGGAATGGAACGTGTCAAACAGAGAATCATAGAGACGATCATCCAGATCAACAGAACGCACACTCTTCCAGCGTATGGAATCCTTCTGATCGGACCAGCCGGAACCGGTAAATCGCAGATCGCTTATGCAATTGCACGTATCCTGAAGCTTCCGTGGACAACTCTGGATATGAGTTCCATTAACGATCCGGAACAGCTTACAGGAAGTTCCCGTGTATACGCCAATGCGAAACCGGGAATTATTATGGAAGCATTTGCGGCAGCAGGAGAATCCAACCTGGTATTTATCATCAATGAGCTGGACAAAGCAGCATCCGGAAAAGGAAATGGGAATCCGGCGGATGTACTTTTGACACTCCTTGATAACCTTGGATTTACGGATAACTATATTGAGTGTAACGTTCCGACAGTTGGCGTATATCCGATTGCAACTGCCAATGAAAAAGATCAGATCAGTGCACCGATCATGTCCCGTTTTGCAGTTATCGATATCCCGGATTATACACCGGAAGAGAAGAAGATCATCTTCTCCAGATTTGCACTTCCGAAGATCCTGAAGAGAATGAGCCTTCGTCGGGACGAGTGTACGGTGACAGATGAAGGTCTTGATGTGATAATTGAACTTTATTCCAATACATCAGGAATCCGTGATCTGGAGCAGGCAGCCGAACATATTGCGGCAAATGCACTGTATCAGATTGAGGTTAATCATGTAAAAGAAGTTGTGTTTGATGGAGAAGCAGTGAGAGCATTGCTTTCATAAGAAAATTAAAATATGAAAATGTAAATGATGATACCAAGGTCAAAAGATTCTATTTCTGTTAATATTTATAGATGCAGTAAAATTGCAGAAGGAGCCGGAAAAGAAAAATAGGGTACGGGTGACTTTGCACTATAGAGATGAGATCCAGTCAATTGTGGAAGCCATTGCTGACACAATTGACGGTTTCGGGAGCTCATCGGAATGCCCAGTGCAACGGAACCCGTACCCTATTTTTCTTTTCAGGTGGTGCCTGTCATTTTACTACCCCTGTCTATAATAACTCAGGAAATCAGAAATTTTCCCCACTGCTTCTTTCAGAACTTCAATTCGTGGCAGATATACTACCCGGAAATGATCCGGCTGTTTCCAGTTAAATCCACTTCCCTGTACGATCAGGATTTTCTTATCCTGCAACAGATCCAGTGCAAACTTTTCATCATTTATAATGTTGAACTTCTTCACATCGATCTTCGGGAACATATAAAATGCAGCCTGCGGTTTAATGGCAGTGATTCCCGGAATGTCAGTTAGTGCTTTGTAAATATATTCGCGCTGTTCGTAAATACGTCCGCCCGGAACGAGGTAGTCGTTGACGCTTTGATTGCCCCAGAGAGCGGTCTGAACGACAGACTGTGCCGGAACATTGGAGCAGAGACGCATATTGGAAAGCATCTTGATTCCTTCGATATAATCTTTTGCGATTGCTTTATTTCCGCTGAGAACCATCCAGCCAATACGGAATCCGGCGATCATATGGGATTTTGAAAGGCCGCTGAAGGTGACGCAGAACAGATCCGGTGCCAGTGAAGCAATGGAAATATGTTCTTTTCCGTCCATAACAAGGCGGTCATAAATTTCATCTGAGAAAATGATCAGGTGATGTTCCCTTGCGAGATCAACAATCTTCTGCAGAACCTCTTTCGGATAAAGTGCTCCGGTCGGGTTGTTCGGATTGATGATTACAAGAGCTTTGGTACGGTCTGTGATCTTACGGCGCATATCTTCGATGTCCGGATACCAGTCAGACTGTTCATCGCAGATATAATGAACGGCTTTGCCGCCGGCAAGTGTGGCACAGGCAGTCCACAGAGGATAGTCTGGTGACGGAATCAGGATTTCATCTCCGTTGTCAAGAAGAGCTGACATACACAGGTTGATCAGTTCGCTGACACCATTTCCGGTATAAATATCATTGATTGTGACATTCGGCAACTTTTTGATCTGGGAGTACTGCATGATTGCCTTCCGTGCAGAGAAAAGTCCCTGAGAAGGAGAGTATCCTTCACAGTCGGAAAGCTGCTGACTCATATCATAGATGACTTCGTCCGGTGTGCGGAAACCAAATGGAGCCGGATTACCGATATTGAGCTTCAGTACGTGGGTACCGCGTTCTTCCATACGGGCAGCTTCTTCAACAACCGGTCCACGGACATCGTATAATACATTATCGAGTTTTGATGATTTTTTGAATATATGCATGGCAGAACTTCCTGCATTATCATTTTTGTCGGTTATTGTCTTTTTCATCGGTGTAGTTCCCCTTTTTGAAGAGTTTGAAGTTCCGACAGAACCAGAAGTCTTAGTGGTAGACGGAGCTTTTGGGGCAACGGAGTTGTTTTCCCGAGCAGTAAAGTTTTCCTGACTGTCACCGAGCAGCCAATCGGCATCTACGTGAAGCGTATCTGCCAGAAAATGGAGGATATCATTTCTCGGAACAGTTTTTCCGCTCACGTACTGGCTTACATGGCTTTTACCTAATTTTACATTATTTTCTGCGGCGATATGAACCAGATCAATCTGTTTCAGGTTCTGTGCATACATCGCCTCTTTAAGTCTATCTGAGAAAGTTGTCATTTGAAAATCTCCTTTCAAACTAAAAAAGTTCAATTTAAAAATAAAATAGTGAAGTTCAAAACTTAAATTGATTATAGCACTTCGAATGATTTGGTTCAATAACAAATATTATTTTTGGTTCAAAAAGTTTGATTCTGGCAACGGCACCCTGAAAAAAGGCGGTATCCCGCCAAAATTCAGATGCTCTGGTAACTTAGTTGCCGAGTAGTTTACAAATAATGATAAGTATTACGTTTCAGGACGATAAAAGTTCCGGTAACGCATAAAGTTAAAAGTTCAGCAATTGCAACCGAGCACCAGACTCCGTTGATCCCGAGAAGCAGTGGAAGTAGCAGAACCACTGCCATCTGAAAGACCAGTGTTCTGAGAAACGAGATCAGCGCAGAGAGCAGACCGTTGTTCAATGCGGTAAAAAATGCAGAGCCATAAATATTGAACCCGTTGATCAGGAACGCAAAGCTGTACAGACGGAAGCCACTGCGTGTCAGTTCAAAAAGCCCCTGGTCATAACCGACAAACAATGTGGCGAGTGGTGTTGCAATGAGCTGCGCGATGATAAATAAGGAAACAGCCCAGGTTCCAATCAGCCTGATACTCTTGTGAAAAAGATTCTTTAGTTCATTCTGATTGTTGGCACCGTAGTGATAGCTGACGATCGGGGCACTTCCAATCGCATAACCAAAGAAGATCGAAACAAAGATAAAATTGACATACATGATCGTTCCGTAAGCTGCAACGCCGTCTTCACCGGCAAATTTCATGAGCTGCATATTATAAAGAGCATTTACAACAGAGCTGGAAAGATTGGTCATAAGCTCGGACGAGCCATTGGTACAGGTCTTTAATAAGATTCTGCCATGAAAATGTGTTTTTTCAAGCTTTAATAAGCTGGAATTTTTCCGTCCAAAGTAGAATAACGGGAAAAGTCCTCCGATAAACTCTCCGCATACAGTCGCAAACCCGGCACCGGGAAGCCCAAGGTGGAGTACAGCTACAAATAAAAAGTCGAGAACCATATTTGTCACGCCGGCGATCACAATTACGCGAAGTCCCAGATGTGGCTTTTCGGCAGTTACAAAAAAACTCTGAAATACATTCTGGAGCATAAAAGCAGGCAATGAAATACAAAGAATACGTCCATATAAAATACAGTTGTCAAGAAGTGCACCATTTGCACCGAATAAAATGGCAACAGGTTTTACAAGGAACATACTCAGGATTGCGATAATGATTCCCCCGATAGCAGTGATATAGACGAGCATGGAAAAATACTCATTGGCTTTTTCTGTCTTTCCTTCACCAAGCGTCTTTGCAACGATGGCACTACCACCGGTTCCGATCATGAAGCCGAGAGCGCTGATGCCCATCAGGAAGGGCATGATCAGATTCACCGCTGCAAAAGCGCTTTTTCCAACAAAGTTGGAGACAAAGAGTCCGTCAACCACACTGTAAATGGATGTGAAAATCATCATTATAATAGATGGAAAAACAAATTGCAGAAGTTTTTTATAAGTAAAATGTTCGGATAATTGAATTTTCATAGTTTATAGATCCTCCTCAAGTTTAGAAAGCCTAGAACGTAAGGTCTGATTATATTTGGCATTCAGGCGCAGAAGCTGTTCACATTCTTCGGGGCTGAAAGAAGCTAAAGTATCATTTTCAATCTGGATGAGAGGAAGCAGCTTTTCCTGAATAAGTTTCTTGCCGGAATCTGTAAGATGGATATGCATACTCCGTCCTTTTCCGGGAGAAAGAGTGAGATATCCGTCGGCCTGCAGTTTCCGGATGGATGAATTGATCGTCTGCTTTGGCAGGCAGGAAGATTTGCAGATATCACGCTGCAGACAGTTATCACCCATATCAAAAAGTGCATAGAAAATCTCAAAAGCGCTGTCAGACAGATGCAGTCTGCGGGCAGCTTCGTGGTAAATTTCATTTGCTTCTTTATATAAGCAATTGTATTCTTTTAAATATTTGCTGATCAGTGTAGTAGAATCCATAATTTTCTCCATTTATACAATTATATAGACGAATGAATTTTCGATCATACAAAGTAAGTCCGAAATCATACTTACAAGAGTATAGTCTGAAATCGGACTTATGTCAAGCGCTGATTTTGCAGGTGAAGGATGAGGAAGTTGTGGATAATGCATAGAAGGTGTAGCTTTACATAAAAGAATAAGAACTGCTTTTGCATAATATTAAAGAAGATAACAGGTATACAACTGTGTGTATTGTATACATTTACAATACAAGTAATGTATAAATCAAAGTTGTACTGTCAGTTCATAAAAATTTTACACATAACACACAAAAAACTGGTTTTTATCGAAAAAAATCGGTTCAAATAATGGCATAATGCACAAAATAGATAAAAAACACTAGTTTTTGATGGGTGAAACATATAGTTACAATACAACTTTGGAAGAAAACTTTCTTGTATTTTCTTGAAAAAACCATAGTCAAATAATATAATCAAATCATCAAGAAAACGGAGATGGAGGAGAAGATATGAAAAAAGTTTTCAAAAAAGTAACAGCAGCTACAATGGCAGCTACAATGGTAGTCGGACTTGCTGCATGTGGTGGCAGCGGAAGTGGAGCTTCTGACAAGAGTGCTTCAAAATCAGGCAAGATCAAAATTGGTGTTTCTATTTGGTCTTCAACAGACGTACTTGGATCACAGTGTAAGAAGATCCTTGATGAAGCAGCAAAAGCTCTTGATGTCGAAGTACAGTATGTTGACCAGGGACATGTTTCTGAAAAAGTTACAGCATCTGTAGAACAGCTTGCAGCAGCAGGATGCCAGGGAATCATCATCTGTAACTCATCTGATACAGAAATGACATCTGCTATCAAGACATGTAATGACAACAAAGTTTATCTTGCACAGTTCTTCCGTGTAATCAGTGAAAAGAACAGCGCAGATATTTATCAGGCAGCTAAAGATTCTGATTACTACATCGGAGCTGTACATGAAGATGAACCGGCAAACGGTGAAGAACTTGTAAACATCCTTCTTGAAAAAGGAGATCGTAACATCGGTCTTATTGGCTGGGAGCAGGGAGATGCTACATGGCTTGGAAGATGGGAAGGTTACAAAGCAGGCGTTGAAAAATGGAATAAAGAAAACCCGAACGATAAGGCAACTCTTTCTGAACCACAGTATGCAGGTACAACTTCAGAAGGTGGATCAAAAGCAGCAGAAGCTTTAATGGCAGCAGATCCAGATCTTGATGCACTGATCCCAGCTGGTGGTGGTGGAGATCCACTTCAGGGAGCAATCGCAGCAGTTGAACGTGCAGGCAAGACAAGTGATATTGATATCGTTTCTACAGACTTCCTCCCAGACCTTGGAGAAAGACTTGAAAATGGATCTATGGCTGGTGAATCTGGCGGACATTACTGTGACCCGCTGATTTCCTTCATGATGGTTTACAATGCAATCAAAGGAAACTACAAAGACTTCGGTGGCAAATTCGAAGATGTTCCATTCCCATATCTGTATGTATCATCACCAGATGACTACAAAGCATATGAGAAATATTTCGTAGACCAGCTTCCATACACAGATGAAGAACTGGTTGATATGTCTAAACTCAGCATGGAAGACTTAAAGGCAACAGCTGCTAAGTTATCTATTGAAGATGCAGCATCACGTGCAGGTAACTAGGATAGACAAATAGTAACGACTATTAACTCAGAAAGGGTGACGTCGCAAAGGCGATGCCACCTTTTCTAAATCAGAAATGACAATTATGAAGAGGTAGATAATATGGGCACTAGTAAAAAACTTTCAGGGAAAGTGATGGGATATCTGATCTTAATCGGTCTGGTCGTACTTTCCTGGCTGATCTTTAAAATCTTGACACCACATAACTTCGGTTCCTTTTCCAATATGCTCAATTACTTTCAGGCGAGCCTGATTGCTACCGTAGGTGCAGTTGGTTTTTATTTTGTAATGGTAATGGGAATGTTCGATTTCTCAATTGGTGCAAACATCATGCTTTCCGCAATCGTTGGATGTGTATTTGCAACCAGATTTAACATGGGCTATTTGGGACTTATTATTGGATGCGTTCTTACAGGCGCAATCGTTGGAATACTGAACGGTATCTTCTATGTAAAGCTTCGTATTCCATCAATGATCGTAACAACCGGTCTGGCTCTTATTTATGAGTCAATCGCAAACTATATTGCAGGCGGTGTTGAGCAGACACTTCCGGCAAACATTCGTGCATTTGGTCAGATGCCATGGGATATCATCCTTGCATTAGCGGCTTGTGCAGTAGCTTACATATTCTTAAACTACACTAAAATCGGAACTTATACCTATGCAATCGGAAGTGATGAATTCGTTGCAAAGAATATGGGTATTAACGTAAATAAATATAAAGTACTTGCATTTATCTTAAGTGGTGCGTTCCTTGGGGTTATGGCAATCCTGACAATCAGCTATGGTTCATCTATGGTAGCTGTTACCGGAATGGCATCTATGAGCCGAAACTTCGTTCCGACAATGGGATGTTTCTTCGGCCTTGCATTTAAGAAATACGGAATGCCGCTTCCGGCAATCATCATCGGTGAGTTCGTAATCAACATCATTTTCTTTGGTTTCATTGCTCTCGGAGCACCGACTGCAATTCAGGATGTTATCACAGGACTTGCACTGCTTATTATCATTACTGTGACAACAAAGGCTACTAAGGGCGAAATCGTCAAGTAATGAAGGGAGGAAGACAGCAATGAGTGAAGTAAGATTACAGGTAAAAAATCTTTGTAAAAACTTCGGTATTACAAAAGCAGTTCAGAATGTATCCTTCAATGTAAATAAAGGAGAGGTTCATGCACTGATCGGAGAAAATGGTTCTGGTAAATCCACTCTGACCAACATGCTGACCGGTATCTACAGCATTGGAAGCGGACAGTTCATTCTGGACGGAAAAGAAATCCATCCGAAGAATCAGGTAGAAGCAAATAATGAAGGTGTATCTATCATCGTACAGGAACTTGGAACTCTGTCAGGGCTTACAGTTGCAGAGAATATTTTCCTTGGACATGAGGATCAGTTCGTACATTTTGGAATTAAAAATACAAATGCTATGAACAAGAAAGCAACAGAGCTTTTAAAGAAATATGGTTTTGACAGAATCAAAGCAGCTGATATGATCGATCATTACAATTTTGAAGACCGTAAGCTGGTTGAGATTGTAAAGGCTACATACTTTGATCCGAAGATTGTTGTTATTGATGAGACAACAACTGCTCTTTCACAGGAAGGACGTGAAGAGCTTTACAAACATATGGAAAGAATCAAAAAGAGTGGAAATACAGTTATTTTCATTTCTCATGACCTTCCGGAAATTCTTGACAAGTCTGATACAATCACAATTCTTCGGGATGGTGTTTACATCGATACCGTTAAGAGTAAAGATGTAACAGAAGATGATCTGAAGAAGCTGATGGTAGGACGTGAAGTAACAGGTGATTATTATCGTGCAGATTATGGTGAAAAAGTATCTGACGAAGTTGTATTATCAGTAAAGAATGTTACTGTTCCTGGATTGATCGAAGATGTAACATTTGATCTTCATAAAGGTGAAATCCTTGGATTCGGTGGACTTTCAGAATCTGGTATGCATGAAATCGGAAAAGCTATTTTCGGTGCATCTTATGACCGTACAGGTAGCGTAACACTGGCAGATGGAACACAGATTAATGATATTCCGACTGCGATCAAACACAGCATTGCGTACACATCAAAAGACCGTGATAATGAATCTGTTGTTCTGAATCAGAGTATCGGAGACAATATCTGCCTCCCATCACTGGATGAACTGGCAGGAAAGTCACATCTTTTAAGTGATAAGAAGCGTAAAGAATTTGCAGACAAATATGCAAAACAGATGTCTGTAAAGATGGTAGATGTAAACCAGTTTGTATCAAATCTTTCAGGTGGTAACAAACAGAAAGTCGTTCTTGCAAGATGGATCGGAAAAGATTCTGACATTGTTGTACTGGACAGCCCGACACGTGGTATTGATATCAAAGTTAAACAGGATATTTACCAGTTAATGAATCAGATGAGAAAGAATGGAAAATCCATTATCATGATTTCGGAAGAGCTGATGGAGCTGATTGGTATGTGCGACCGTATCGTAATTATGAAAGATGGAAAAATCAGTGGTCAGCTGGATAGAGATAAGAACCTTGATGAAAACGGTCTTATTTCTATGATGGTATAAGGAGGCAGCTATGGGAAGTCAAGTAAGTGCAAAAACAAATGATAAAGAGCAGCAGCTGAAAAAGGCATCTAAAATGGCCTTAATTCGTTCGCTCCTGCCAATCGTAGGATTGGTTGTTATTTTCCTGTTATTCAATGTCCTGACAGATTTCCGTATGATGGGAAATATGTCACTGGTACTTTCACAGGTATATGTAACTATGATTGCAGCTATGGGTGTTTTCTTCATTATGACAATGGGAGGTCTGGATTTCTCTCAGGGATCTATCCTCGGTATTTCATCCATCGTTGTATGTATTCTTTCACAGAAAAGCATTCCACTCGCAATTATCGGTGGCATTGCATCTGGTGCGGCAATTGGAGCTCTGAATGGTTACTTCTATGTATTCCGTAAGATTAAATCCTTCATTGTTACAATTTGTACCATGTTCTTATTCCGTGGATTTATCAAATACCTTACAACAAATGCACCTGTTGCAGGTTCTGCAAAACTGATCAACTATGACAGTACAGGACTTAAGGTTGCATGTACGGTAGTTATTTTGATTATTGGATTCATTGCATTCCGTTATACAAAGTTCGGAACTTATCTGAAAGCAATCGGAGCCGGTGAAAAAGCAGCAATGTTCTCTGGTATCCGTACAGATAAGATGAAATTCCTCATCTATGTACTTGCAGGTGCAATTACAGGATTTGCGGCATTTATCAATGTAATCAAAGTCGGATCGGTTACATCTTCAGGTGGTAACCAGCTGGAAACACAGATTCTGATCGCGCTGGTATTAGGTGGTATGCCGATTTCCGGTGGCGCAAAGGTTCGTTTTGAAAATATTGTTGTTGGATCTTTACTGTACATCGTACTGAACAGTGGACTGACAATGATGGGATTCACAACACAGATGATGCAGCTCATTCAGGGTATTGTATTCCTGATCTTCGTGGCAGTATTCGCAGACAGAGAATCTATCCAGGTAATCAAATAATAATTTACATATTGGGGAACTGACAGCTCTCGTTTACGAGAAGAATTTTCCGGATGTATACAGATCGAAAGTCAGGATTTGCAGTCCAAATAAGATTGCGGATCCTGATTTTTGGTCTATGTGGCAGAAATGGAGAGTTTATGCATAAGACAGAACAGGAAGGACTTAAATACCAAAAATTATATAATTGGGCACACACACTGATCACCAGTGGTGTGATTAAAAATATGGATAAATTTCCGTCAGAGACAAGCCTTCAGAAGAAGTTTGGATATTCCAGGCAGACGGTAAGGACTGCATTGCGGCAACTGGAGGAAGAAGGTCTGATTACCCGTGTGAGGGGAAGCGGAACCTATGTTTCTTATGACAGCAGTGGAGTAAATGGAGAAAGACCACAAATAGGTCTTCTTTTGAGCTATTATTCTGATTATCTGTTTCCGCGGGTATACGATGGGATTGAAGCTTCGCTGACAGAAAAAGGATATGGAATTGAGGTTGCGGTAACGAAGAACCGCCTGAATGATGAGGCGATTTATCTGGAAGGTCTGCTCAAAGGAAATGTCAGTGGTCTGATCATTGAAGGATCGAGATCGGCATTTCCAAATCCAAACATTCGTCTTTATAAAGAAATCAAAAGAAGAAATATTCCGACACTGTTTATCCACAATCATTATGAAAATATGCCATTTGACAGTGTAGAAATGTCGGATTCCAGATCAGCTTACGAGTTGACCAGGATTCTGATCGAGAACGGGCACCGAAGGATTGGCGGAATCTTCAAGTATGATGACAGGCAGGGGATTGAGCGGTACAAAGGATTTGTTCAGTGCCTGTCAGATTACGGTGTGAAATTTGATGATGACTGTATTCGTTGGTATTCGACGAAGGATATGGAGGAGAAACTGAGCAAAAAGGGACTGCTTAGGATGTACAGACGGACGAAGGATTGTACGGCGATGATGGTCTACAATGATGAGGTGGCGGATTATTACATGGAGTTCCTGGAAGAGAGAGGGCTGCATGTGCCGGAGGACATTTCGCTGGTATCTTTTGATGATGCAGAGCTTCAGGATTCGAGTACCAGTATCCAGCTGGTGACAGCGGTGCATCCAAAGTATCAGCTCGGACGTATCACAGCAAAACATCTTCTGCGGATGATGGAGGATCCGGAATGGCAGCAGAAAAATTATTCGTACCGGTTTCCTGTAAAGATTAGAGATGGAAATTCAGTGCGGAAAATATAGAAAGAGTGAAATGTAGATGACGAAGGATGATATATCCCTAAGTGCATAAAAGTGATGAGTAAAAGAAAACTGATTTTAAAGATATGACATGAGGATTGCGAGAGTGCAAAGCACGTAGCAATCTGGTATCAAAGGGGTCAAAATACCTTTTGACTCCAACATCATGACATTTGTGATATCTTCAAAATCAGTTTTTTTACATTAATGATCTAATAATTTGAATTTCATATACACCGGATCATGATCCGAGTAGCTATATCCGGTATTTACATTTTCATATTCTGTGCATTCAATATTATCGGAAGTAATAAATCCGTCCAGCGTCACCGTGTAGGTCACACCAGGTACATATTCCATATCTGCATTCCGTGCACTGTCCCAGAGAGCATCCTTTTCACTATCAGAAAGATTGTCCAGGCAGAATGAAAAGTGTTCCGGAAGCTCTTCGCGTGGGAATGGATAAGCCCAGGACTCACAATTTTCTGCATCTTTTTCGGATGCCTTAAGGTCATGGTTGAAATCACCACCGCAAAGTACATAATTACCGGCTTCGTATTCCTTTTCCATATCTGCACTCAGCATACGGATCTGTGCTTCGCGAATCGCATCACTGTTGCCGTAAGCAGACATGTGAAGCAGGAAGATAACCAGTTCCTTCCCGTTATCTACAGGGACTCTGGAAATGCTGTAACAGCGGTCAAGGTCAAAGAACTTGCTGAAGCTTGTCGATATCGGAAAGCTTCTTCTCAGAGAATCCGTAACCGGATATTTGGAGAAAAGAGCAAGTCCGGAACGGCTGCGACCATGCGGCTGTGTGAATGGATAAAAAAGGAATGCGGAATCGTAATTCTGTGCAAATACCGTATTGTAACTTGGAATCGTATCCTTTAAAATTGAATATTCATCTACATGGTAGCTTCGTGTAGAGTTCAGATCAACTTCCTGGATCAGTGCGAAATCCGGATCTTTGGAAGCAACCAGTTCTCCGGCACCCTGAATATCAGATTCGACACTCTCCTTACTTTTTGCCCAGGAAGATTTTCCGCCGTCCATAAAGAAGCTGAAGTCCGGTGTGTAGGCTCCGAAACCAACATTGTAGGTCAGAGCGGAATATTCTTTCTCGGTTGTCAGTGTGTCAGCTGCGGCTGTTCCATCGGAAGTTTTCTCGATCTTCAAAGCCTGATTATCCGGAATGCGGTGATAGCTTGCAAAGAGATAGATCAGATATGCAATCAGCGCAACCAGAATGATAAGCAGGAAGATTCCGAGAACTTTTAATATCTTTTTTATGTTCTTTTTCATAATATCCCCTTTTTGTTTGTTAAATTATAGATAAATCTATGTAAAATATAAGTTTACTATAGCATGTCTAAAAGATTATTTCTATAGAATTGAGAAAAGAAAACAGGTATAGTAAACTATAAAATAAAGCGAAATATCTCATTGAAGTTCTTCTTGCATCTCGTTATAATAGGAAATGGAGAAATGAAATCACAATAATATTGGGGAAATAATATGTGATTAGATCCGAGTATTTATTTAATGTTTGGGAGGTTTACCATGAACGAAAAGAATTACAGCAAAGTACCAGTATTTGAGAACGGACTTGCACAGCCGGTATTTCCACTTACAGATGGAAAGACAGGAGAAAAGTATGATCCGGCAACATCCAGTATCGTAAGATATTGTGTTTATGTGGAAACGGATTACGATGTGGACGGAGATGGAAAAAGAGATCTTGTGAAAGCTGTTGTCCAGGTACCAAGAAGTGCAGTAGAGGGGAATTATAAGGCTGCAACTTTATATGAGGCACGTCCATATGCGGCGGGAGTCCAGGAAGATGGATATCCGCATATGAAAGAAGTGGCAGAAAAAGAATATCATCCGGTTAATTTTGCAGATCTTGACAAAAAAGTGGATGCGCATGTTCCGCAGGGATGTATCAGTGCAATGGATCTTTCTTTAAAAGCAGATCCGGCAGACTGGTATTATCCGGATAAAGGAAATAATAACGTTATGGTTTTTGAAAATATCGACACCTTTGATTATTATCTTGTACGTGGATTTGCAGTTGTTTTAAGTGCAGGATTTGGTTCAAAAGGATCTGACGGATTCAACTATGTTGGTTCAGACTATGAAAGAGACGCTTTCAAAGCAATTGTAGAATGGCTGCATGGAGACCGTATCGGATATGCAGACCGCGAAGGAACAGTTGAGACAAAGGCGGACTGGTCCAATGGAAAGGTTGCCATGACAGGAAGATCTTACGCCGGAACCATGCCGTTTGCAGTGGCAACAACAGGAGTAGAAGGACTGGAGACAATCGTACCGATCGCAGGAATCGCGGACTGGTACAGCCAGCAGAACATGCAGGGCGCACAGCGGTACTGGCCGAAAGAAATGCTGAACAGCTTCCTTGCTTATTTTTGTTCCAGCCGTTACAATGATGAGACATTAACCGAGAAGCAGCGGGATGACATGGGAGCGTTCCATCATGAGATGAGCCTTCAGCAGATCAAGGGTGGATTTGACTATAATCCGGAATTCTGGGGTATGGGAAATTATCGCCTTCATGCAGACCGGATCAAATGCAGTGCGCTCATCGTACAGGGATTGAATGACGAGAACGTGTCTACCAAGCAGTATGAGATGATGTACAAATCTTTCCAGAAGGCAGGAAAGAATGTAAAAGCAATCCTTCATCAGGGTGCACATATCACACCAACTATGCCGAAACGATATGGAATCCTTGTAGATGGTAAATTCTATGATGATATTATCAATGAATGGATTTCTCATTATTTATACGGAGTTGAAAATGGTGCAGAGAACAGACCGGCAATCCTGGTGCAGATGAACTATGACCAGAGAAAATGGGAGACAGCAGATTCCTGGGAGACAGCATATAAGATGACTCTTACATGCGAAGAACAGGGAACAACTGTAATCGATACAGACTGGGAAGCAGCGGGTGTCAGTGCAGAGAACTTCGATGATGTGATGGGTGTGAGATCAAGCAATATGGCACAGCGTTATGTGACGGAGCCGTTTAAAGAGGCAGTGACATTACAGGGAACAACTTGCGTAAGATTAAGAGCAGCGTTAAAAGATGGAGATGCAGAAGCAGATTTCAATCCGGTAAACAGTAATGATGCAGATACTCTGACGATGAAGCTTGGAATGCATGAAATGTCAGGACGTATGGATGATGTGAAGCTTACTCTTCTTCTTTGTGACGTGTGCGATGAAGAATTTGACAGCATTCAGTCTGTAGATCCGCAGAGAAATACAATTCCGGTCAATGTGGTAAAAGAAGGCGGAATTATCAGCGGAGGAGAGGTTCCGGCATGGAATGAAGCGGAGTTTGCTACTGTACATAAGAAATACCGTGTGATCACACGGGCATTTGCAGATCTGTGCAATCCGGAAGCAGGATATGAACCGGAGACAGCACAGAACAGTATCGAACTGAAAAAGGGTGAATACCATGATTACCATATTTATCTGAATGCGACAAGATATACGGTAGAGCCTGGACATAGTCTGGCACTGGTCATCACGACAGAAGATCCGATCAACTGTCTGATCCACAAGACCTATTCTGTGGAAATCGAGAATGCATCAGTAACAGCGGAAGTTCCGATGACTGCAGCGGTAGAAAATCGTGTGATGACGAGAAAATAAATTACATAAAAGAATAGTTATATAAGTATTTCATGAAGGATCACCATTCCTGGAAACAGGCTTTGGTGGTCCTTTTTTACAGTAATGCAGATGTATCCTATGCTTCAGAAAAAAATCTTAAGATATATCGGGATAATTCTTTTTATTTTTTGGTAAATATTGTAAAATAATTAGAAATGAAAATAACAGGAAACTGCGTAGTAGAAGTCTGGAGGAAAAGACATGAACGCGGAAGAACGAATGACAAAAGAACAATTAGAAGAAGAAATCCGACATTTTCGGAAGATCTTTCAGGAGATCCGTCTTTTCCCGATTGGAAATATATCAGATATCGATGAAGAATGGAGAAAAATCAATGAGCGGCAGAGATGCTATCATTATTGGAAACGGGAAACACCCTGTGATAACTGTGTAGCGATGCGTGCAGCGACCACGAAAGAAGAAAAAGGAAAGCTGGAGATTGTAAATGGCAAGATTTATCAGGTGATCGCACGTTATATAGAAGTAGATGAGAAGCCATATGTACTCGAGCTGATCCGTTGCCTGGATGGTGACTGGTCGATTGGAGAGATCAATCATGAGCGTTTGATAGATATGTTTGTACATTACAATGACAGGTTATACAGAGATGCAGTGACAGATGCATACAACCGGCGGTATTATGAGGATGAGATGAAGAACAAGAAGAAAAATGCCGGGGTTGCACTGATCGATCTAGATGATTTTAAACTGCATAATGATACCTACGGACATCAGGCAGGGGATATGGCACTCTATACGGTTGTAGATATTATCCGGAAAAATATCCGTAAGACGGATAAGCTGATCCGTTTTGGCGGGGATGAATTCCTTCTTGTGATGCCGGAAGTTACGGAAGAAGTTTTTAGCCAGAAACTGCAATTGATACAGGAGCGTATCTATAATGCAAATGTTCCGGGATACCTGAATTTGCGGCTTTCTATCAGTGCCGGTGGCGTGCTGACGGAAGGAGACAGTATTGAGGAAGCCGTGAACAGAGCGGACAAGCTGATGTATCAGGCGAAGGCTACGAAGAATAAAGTGGTTACACAGAAAGATGAAAGAGAGCAGTACGAGAAGCATAACCAGATTAAACAGCGGATTCTGGTTGTCGATGATTCAGAGATGAACCGTGCGATTCTCTGTGAGATGCTGAAAGATGATTTTGAGATCATTGAAGCAACGAACGGACAGGAATGCGTTTCGCTAATAGAACAATACGGGAAAGAGATATCACTGGTACTGCTTGATATCGTGATGCCGGTTATGGACGGTTTTGAAATTCTGATGTATATGAACCGGAATCACTGGATTGAAGATGTGCCGGTAATTATGATATCCAGCGAGGAATCTGAGAACTATATCCGGAAAGCGTTCAAGTTTGGAGTATCCGATTACATCAGCAGACCTTTTGACAGCAAGGTTGTATACCAGCGTGTATTTAATACGATCAAGCTGTATGCAAAACAGAGAAGGCTGATTTCCATGGTATCCGATCAGATGCATGAAAAGGAAAAGAACAATCAGATGATGGTAGAAGTTCTAAGCCAGATTATGGAATTTCGTAATGGAGAGAGCGGCCTTCATGTTGTCCACATCAATACATTGACGAGACTTTTTCTGGAAAGACTTGTTGAGAATACGGATGCATATAATTTGACGCCGGATGACTGCTATCTGATTTCAACAGCATCCGCGTTTCATGATATCGGTAAGGTTGGAATTGATGAGTCGATTCTGAATAAGCCTGGAAAGCTGACTGAAGAAGAATTTGAGACCATGAAAAAGCATACGCTGATTGGTGCTTCTATGCTGGATAAGCTGGAGCATTATAAGGATGAGAAGATGATCAAGATCGCGTACCAGATCTGCAGATGGCATCATGAACGTTATGATGGTAAAGGGTATCCGGATGGTCTGACCGGAGAACAGATTCCAATTGCGGCACAGGTTGTATCTGTGGCAGATGTTTATGATGCACTGGTGAGTAAGCGTGTATATAAAGATGCGTATTCACATGAACAGGCGATGAAGATGATCCTGAACGGAGAGTGCGGAGCGTTCAATCCGCTTTTAATGGAAGTTCTTGTGGAAATCCAGGATAAAATAAAAGAAGAAATACGTTACGAGGCATAAAAAAGAAGAAACGTCCGCCATGAAAAAGCAGTTGTATTTCCCTGACGAATTGTGTATAATAAATAAAATATTCATTTTATATACCAAAAATAAGAAAATGAAAGATGAAGAGGAAAATCTTTCAATCCTGGAGGGGAATAAGGGATGTTATCTACAATTGAGTCGGTCAATAATGTAGTCAATAATTTTATCTGGGGTGTGCCGGCAATGATCTGTATCATCGGAGTAGGACTTCTGCTCAGTGTCAGAACCGGATTTATCCAGATCAGAAAATTTCCATACGCTATGAAGGTGACGATTGGGCGCATGCTTCGGAAAAAAGATGCCACAGATGGTGCAATGACACCATTTCAGGCGGTCTGTACCGCGCTTGCGGCGACGGTTGGAACCGGGAATATTGCAGGAGTTGCAGGAGCGATCGCAATCGGCGGACCGGGAGCAGTCTTCTGGATGTGGATCTCCGCACTTCTTGGAATGTGTACTAAATTTTCAGAAGTAACACTTGCCGTACATTTCCGTGAAAAGAATGCAGAAGGGGATCTGGTCGGTGGGCCAATGTATTATATTAAGAATGGTCTGAATAAAAACTGGCACTGGCTTGCATATTTGTTTGCTGCATTCGGTGTGCTGACAGTATTTGGAACTGGAAATGCGACACAGGTCAATACGATTACGACAGCAATTGATTCCGCATTATTCAATTACGGGGTGATTGGAGTGGATGCAGCAAAGACGGTCAATCTTGTGATCGGAATTGTGCTTGCGGTGTTGATTGCACTGATCCTTCTCGGTGGAATCAAGAGAATCGGACAGGTAACGGAAAAGCTTGTACCGTTCATGGCGGTTATCTATGTTCTGTTAGCTGCCGGAGTGGTTCTGTTGAATTTAAAAAATATACCACATGTATTTGTTTCAATTTTTGAAGGTGCATTTACACCGACATCTGTTACCGGAGGGGCAGTCGGAAGCTTCTTTATTAGTATGAAAAAAGGTGTGTCCAGAGGAATTTTCTCTAATGAGGCAGGTCTTGGTACCGGATCGATTGCACATGCATGTGCAGATACAAAAAAACCGGTGAAACAGGGATTCTTCGGAATCTTTGAGGTATTTATAGATACGATCGTAATCTGTACACTGACCGCACTGGTAATCCTGTGCAGCGGAGTTCCGATTGGTTACGGGGAGGCAGCAGGTGCGGAGCTTACGATTCTTGGATTTACTTCTACATATGGGAGCTGGGTATCGATCTTTACCGCGGTTGCAATGTGCTGCTTTGCATTTTCAACGATTATCGGATGGGGACTTTATGGAACCAGATGTATTGAATTTTTATTTGGAACGAAGATCAACAAACCGTTTATGGTGCTGTATTCACTGGTTGCGATCGTCGGAGCAACGATGGATCTTGGACTGATGTGGAATATTGCAGAGACATTTAACGGACTGATGGCAATCCCGAACTTAATTGCAGTATTCCTGTTATCAGGAGTTGTGGTAAAGCATGTAAAAGAATATTTTGCAGGGGAAGGGAAAGGCGTATAAAGAAATACCTGACAGAAGGATAGAAGGCTTTCTGTCAGGTATTTTTTAATTTCCAAAATCAACGCCATACATTTTAAAATGTGTCTCAATACGCTGTTTGGCTTCCCAAAGAATCTGGACAGCTTCTTTTTCTTTAGACTCGGAAATACGGAAGGTTGGGATGGATATACTTAAAGCAGCGATTGGTGCATTATTGTAATCAAGCGAAACGGCGATACAATTTACCATTAAATTCGTTTCTTCATGTTCCACGGCATATCCCCGTTGACGGGTAAGTTCTAGCTCTTTAAGTAGATCATTTATGGTAGCGATTGTGTGTGGTGTATATGCAGTGAGAACTTCTGGAAACAGGCTACGAATTTCTTCTTCGGATTTATAAGCAAGAAGTGCTCGCCCCAAACCAGTACAGTACAAAGGAAGCTGCTTTCCTACGGAAGACATCAGGCGGATTGGCTGAGGTGAATCCTTTTTTGCGATATAAAATACCATGTTTCGAGATTGGATACCAAGTTGGCATGTTTCGTTACTTAATGCAGTAATGTTATTCATCTCCTGTTGAATGAATTGTAAAGAAGTCTTGCGGTTATTATAGGCTACACCAACAGAATATGTAGCAACTCCGATACGATAGCGAAGCGTATCCTTTTGCATATAAATAAAATTACGGGCAGTCATCGTATGAACAAGCGGCATAATGCTGCTTTTTGGGGCATTCAGTGCTTTGGCAAGTTCGGTAAGAGTCATTCCTTCCTCAGAGTTGGAAAGAAGCTCCAGTATATCGAGCACCCGTTCAGTAGGGCGGTGTTCAGTTGTTGCCATTGGTTTAAATCTCCTTTATTAACATTGAAATAATCTAAAGTTCAATCAAGTATATAAAAATTATATCAGATATTTGTATGGAATTCCAGAGCTGTTTGACGTATATGTAGAAATTTATATAGAATAATTGTGCAAAATGATAAAAATAATGAATTCATTTAATGATATATTGACAATATAATACATAAGTGCTATTTTAAAAGCATGAAGTATGTAAATGCATACGGAGTACGTATATACGCACAAATGAAACGAAAGGAAAAAAGGTAAAGAGGAGGCAAAAAACTATGATTATGAACTTTTTGAAGAAAGTACCGGCTGGGATGATGATTGTTCCGCTTTTGATTGGAGCAATTTTAAATACGTTCTGTTCGTCGATACTTCAGGTAGGTTCACTTACAACAGCAACTTTTTCAAATGCAGGTGCGGCAACAGCGATGGGAATTCAGCTGGTATGTCTTGGAACAACGTTAAGATTTAATGAACTCGGAAGTGTGTTAAAAAGGGGCGGAGTCCTTTTGATTTCCAAATTTGTGGCTGGAGCAGTAATTGGTATTGTTGTTGGTAAAGTGTTCGGTACAGATGGATTTCTTGGATTATCTGCATTAGCAATTATCTGTGCGGTAACAAACAGCAATGGTTCCGTATATCTTTCCCTGATGCAGTCTTATGGTGATGAAGTGGATAGTGGCGCAATGGCATTACTCTCATTGAATGATGGTCCATTTTTTACACTGGTCGCAATGGGAGCTTCAGGACTTGCAAATATTCCGATTCTTTCAATCCTTGCAGCAATTACACCGATCATTGTTGGTATGATCCTTGGAAATCTTGATAAATCATTTTCTGATTTCCTTGCACCGGCAGGACCGATTTTAATTCCTTTTGTAGGACTTACACTTGGAGCAGGAATTGATCTTTCCGCAGTTATAAAGGGAGGACCGTCAGGAGTTCTGCTTGGATTTATGACTACTTTTATTGGTGGAGCATTTATTGTATTATGTGATCGGAAGATTTCAAAACGACCGGGTTATGCCGGATGGGCAGTAGCGACAACAGCAGGAAATGCAGTAGCTGTACCGGCAGTTGTAGGACTGGCAGATAAGAGTCTGGAAGCATATGTACCACAGGCAACTGCTCAGGTAGCAGCATCCGTAGTTATCACAGCGATTATTGTCCCAATTGTTACAAACTGGTGGGCACATAAATACGGATGTCCGAAGTTCCCACTTGAGGATAAGAAAGCAGCAACAAAGTAGTATTTGTAAATATCACATATTAAAAAATGAAAACAGGAGATGAGCAAAATGGCAGTAACAGTTAATGCAGCAATTATTGATGAAAAAGATACCGTCGTTGTAGCAATTGAAAAGATCAATGCAGGAGATGAAGTGATCTGGAGAGATAGAAATGGAGATGTACAGAAGATTAAAGCTATAACAGATGTACCAATGTACCATAAAGTAGCGATCAAAGAAATGCCAAAAGGAACAGAAGTAGTAAAATATGGGGAACATATTGGTCTTGCTGCCTGTGATATCCATGTCGGAGAGCATGTACATGTACATAATGTTCAGAATCACAGAGAAAATCTTTAAAATACGGAATATAAGAAGACAGGAGGAAGTTTAAAATGGAAAAAATGACTTTTTGGGGATATAGAAGACCAGATGGAAGAGTTGGAATCAGAAATAAAATTTTAATTTTACCGGCAAGTGTCTGTGCATCAGATACAACAAGAATTATCGCGTCCCAGGTAGAATCTGCAGTTACATTCAATAACCAGAATGGATGTTCCCAGGTTCCGTCAGATCAGCAGTTCACGATGGATGTAATGGCAGGATATGCAGCAAACCCGAACGTATATGGAACGGTTGTTGTATCACTTGGATGTGAAAACTGTCAGATGGATCTTGTGTTAGATGCAATTAAAGAGAGAACGAATAAACCAATCCGCCATTTCATTATCCAGGAAAACGGAGGAACGATTTCTACAGTAGAAAAAGCTGTCCGTGCAGCAAAAGAGATGGCACAGGAAGCTTCTCTACTGCAGAAAGAAGAATTTGATTTTTCTGAACTGATCATTGGAACTGAATGTGGTGGTTCTGACCCGACTTCAGGACTTGCTGCAAATGTTCTGATCGGAGAGATGAGTGATCGTATGGTAGAACTTGGAGGCACCTCAATTCTTTCTGAGACAACAGAATTTATTGGTGCAGAACATATTCTGGCAAGACGCGGAAAGACAAAAGAAATCAGTGACAGAATTTACCAGATCGTTCATGACTATGAGCATGCAATCAAGTTAGTAGGACATGATATCCGTGAAGGAAATCCTTCTCCGGGAAACAAAGAAGGAGGACTTACAACACTGGAAGAAAAATCATTGGGATGTATCCATAAAGGCGGTCATTCAGAAGTAACAGCAGTATATGACTATGCAAAACAGGTAGAACCAAAACAGGGACTTGTTATTATGGACACTCCGGGAAATGACCCGTCATCAGTAGCGGCAATGGTAGCCGGTGGATGTCAGATTGTTGTATTTTCTACCGGACGTGGTACACCGACAGGAAATCCGCTTGCGCCGGTAATTAAGATCACCGGTAATAAAGTTACTTTTGCAAATATGTCTGATAATATTGATATCGATGCAAGCCCGTATATTTATGGAACAAAGACAATGACAGAACTTGGCGATGAGCTGATGACAGAAATTAAGGAAGTTGCTGATGGCAAGCTGACAAAAGCAGAAGCTCTTGGATATACCGAGATGGCAATAGCAAGAGTTTGTAACTATATGTAAAAATGGGGTGGAAAAATTGCGTTATACCAGAGTAAAAGATAAAAATGGAGAAATTCATCTGGCTGCTTTTGAGAAGGAAGATAAAGTGTTCTTTTTAGATGAATTATTCCCGGAATTAAAAGGGAAATCTTTGATAGATTTTGTTCATATGGTAAATGGCGATCCGCAAAAAGCAGCACAGATGATCTGTGCTGCAGATGGATTGGTACATAGAATAGAAGAACAGGAAATGCTTACACCGATTGAACGCCCGGTTCATGATATTCTTTGCGTTGGAGTAAATTATACAGATCATCTGGAAGAGACAAAGAAACATCTGGCAGGAGCTGTGTCGGATGAAGTATCCGGTACCGTGTATTTTGCAAAAAGAACAAACCGTATTCTTGGGGCAAATGAAGAGATCCAGGGACGGTTTGATATCGATGAAAAAGTGGATTATGAAACAGAATTAGCGGTCATTATAGGAAAAGAAGGAAAAGGAATCACGGAAGAAAGAGCAGAAGAATATGTATTTGGATATTCCGTATTTAATGATCTTTCTTCAAGAGATCTTCAGACCAGACATGGACAGTGGCTGATGGGAAAAAGTCTGGATAATTATACGATCATGGGACCTGTGATCGTAGATCGTACAGAGCTTCCGATGCCGTTAGAACTGGATATTAAGAGTTATGTGAATGGTGAACTCAGACAGAATTCAAATACAAAATATCTGATTAAAAAAATTCCGGGGCTGATTGCAGAATTGTCCAAAGGAATTACTCTGGAGGCTGGTGACATTATTGCAACCGGTACACCAGCAGGTGTTGGAATGGGATTTACGCCACCAAGGTTTCTAAAGAAAGGTGATAAAGTTACATGTGAAATAGACAGGATTGGTCAGCTGACGAATTATATTGTCTGATTTTTACAAGAAAGTGAATTAGGATAAAGATAGGAAGAGAGGTAGAAAATATGTGTAAAATCGTTACACCAGTTGTTACAGTTTTTGATGAAAATGAAAAACCGGATTATGAAGGGAATAAAAAGGTAATTGATTTCCTGATTGAAGGAGGCGTTGATGGAATTCTTGTGTTGGGATCGTCCGGTGAATTTACAGGACTTACGAAACAGGAGAAACATGATTTCTTCAAATTCTATGCAGATTATACTGCAGGGCGCACAAAGCTTTATGCTGGAACCGGAAGCCTTAATTTTGAAGATACGGTGGCGTTGTCAAATGAAGTGAATGAAATGGGCTATGAAGGAGCAATGGTTATCGGACCATGTTATTATGCACTGGATCAGGAAAAGATTTTTGTATATTATGATACGCTTGCAAAGTCAATAAAAGGAAATCTTTATATCTATAATTTCCCGGCAAGAAGTGGACATTCCATCGCTCCGGAAACCTTGAAAAAGCTGGTGGAAAATAATGCTAATATTAAAGGTTTAAAGGACTCCGTGTCAGAACCAAATCATACAAATGAACTGATGTTGGCTGTAGAAGGACATGAGTTTGAGATGTTCTCAGGATTTGACGATCAGTTCCTTTATAATCTTACATCCGGAGGAGTAGGATGCATAGGAGCGCTTTCTAATATTGTGCCTGAAATCTGGAGTGATCTTGTAAAATCAACAAAGGAAAAAGATTTTGACAGAGTTATGAAGTTATCAGCACTGACACATGAACTGATGCCACTCTATGACATGGATTCAAATTTCTCGCTCTTGTTCAAAAAACTAATGCAACATAGAGGAGTAGAAGTTTCGGATCGTGCAATTTTCCCATACAATCAGATGGATGAAGAAGTGTATAAAAAAGCAGAAAGCTTGATGGATAAGGTGATTGAGGAGTATCAGAACCTGAAATAAGAAGAAACAAACAAAGCAGACATTCTGAAATGGAGAATCATCCGCTCCGGTATCAGCCGGGGACTGGGAGAGATTCTCCATTTTTATTTAATCATGATTTATTCATTTACTTCAAAACGCCAGTGCTGTCTGACACCTGGATATTTCTGGTGATCGACTTCGCTCATAAACATATCATATGGTCTTGCACAGATTTTGAATGGTGCATACATGGCCTGGTATACAACCAGCTTTTCACCTGTTTCGGTATGTTCAGCAAAAGCCAGTACCTTGTAGAGGTATTTGGTGCTCTCTTCTGATACCCATTCTCTTTTGAAATGGCGCACAATATCTCCGACATGGATTTCACGGAGAGGTTCTGTGTCATTTTTTCTGGTGTCGGCAGAAAGCGTAAGAGCAGACTGTGCTTCTGGGATAACCGTACTGGTTTGTGTTGAGGCAGACGATTCCGGGTGGGAAATTACAGACGTAGAAGCTGCTTTATTTTCCGGATTGGCATCCAGATAAATATATTCATCTTTATCAAGAGAAACCGGTGCGCCGGTCTTTCCGATAATATGGACACCACCGTACCAGGTGCCTTCAATTTCAAAAGTATCTCCAATCTGATATTCGGAAGAATATTCATCGTTCTTTTTTATGATTTTGATTTTATCCATAGATAGTACACTCCTGTTTGGTTTGAAAATTGGTGATAGGGAAAGTTTTCCCGCGAATTGTATGGAATTATTTTATCATATCAAAATATAGAAAGAAAGTATCCATAATAGTGTAAATCGTGTATACTGGAAAGTACTACGGAAAGGGGAGAAGTAAAATGGTAAAACCGATTATGAGAGATCTCTTTTTTCTGCGCCAGAGGGCAGAAAAAGCAACGAAAGGAGACCGGCAGACTGCGATAGATTTACTGGATACCCTAAAAGCACATGAGGATGGCTGTGTGGGAATGGCTGCAAATATGATCGGGGTAAATAAAGCAATCATTGCAGTCAATATGGGATTTATGAATGTTGCGATGTTCAATCCGAAGATTGTAAAGAGAAACGGAAAGTATGAGACAGAAGAAGGATGCCTGTCTCTGGATGGTGTAAGAAAATGTGTGCGCTATCAGGAAATCGAAGTAGAATATGAAGATATCAATTTTAAACGGCAGAGACAGAAATACAGCGGATGGACGGCGCAGATTATTCAGCATGAGTGCGATCATCTGAATGGGATTATTATTTGATGGTATCCCAAAATCAAAGGTCTGGCATTATGGTTTCGCGTTTTATGGAAAGAAAGTCCTGATTGGAACAGATAAATCGGAATAATGTTGTTATTACAACAGAAATGAAAATCCAGAAACCGTATACTTATCCATACAAAAAAAGAAGGTATGAGGAATGAAAATATGAGTAATACAGCGACGATTTTGCAGGGACAGGAGATTTTAGCACTCCAGGATGAACTGACCGGTGCCCTGATCGGTCTTGTCAGATCCTGTGGTAATAATACGAAGACAGAAAATACAGATGAGATCATCATTGAAGGTCTTGTGCATACAATCACGAACAGTAACATTGGTGTAGCAGCTTTAAAAGCGATGATTGAAAAAGTAAGAGAAGAGAAAAATACCGTCGCACCGGATTGCGCAGTCTGTGCAGCACCGTGTGGCAATACCTCCGAATATGATGTGAGCAATATCTGGAAGCATGAAGCAGACGTGCGTGGCGTGGAGACCGCGATCCTTTTCGGAATCCGCGAGATGGCAGCCATTATTTACCCGGCGGTCGTTATGGGGAAAATGGATGCAGAAGTGAACGAATTTTTCTACAAGGCACTCTGCATGATCAGCTATGGAATGAGTAAAGAGGATCTGTTTCCGGTTGTACTGGAACTGGGGGCGATGAATCAGAAGTGCAGAAGGCTTTTGGAACAGGTATAGTATAGAAGGATAAAGAGGTTTATGGCTTAAGGGATTTCTTGACAGAAAACAGGGGATTTGGTATTGTTTAAAAGATGGAAATATCTGACAGACAAAAATGAACCGACAGAAAAAGAAATGAAATAATAAGAAGCGGGTTGTGTCGGACAATCCGCTTCTCTTGTGTTAAAAGGAAAAGAGGATAAAAATGGAACTAAGTATACTTTTGATGGAACAGATTGCAAAACTGTTTATTATGATTTTTATGGGATATGTGGTAGTCAAAATGGGATTGCTGAAAGATGAAGACAGTAAGGTACTGTCAACACTGGTACTGTATCTGATCGTACCGTGTGTGATTTTGAATGCGTTTCAGGTGGATTACACACCGGAAAAAGTGAGTGGACTTGAGCTTGCCTGTATCGCATCGTTATTGCTCCTTTTTATTTTACTTCCGGTTGTGAATCTGATCGGGAAAGTTCTCAAACTGAATGAAGTAGAAACGATGTCCATTTATTATTCCAATTCAGGGAATCTGATCGTACCACTTGTGGCATTTATGCTTGGAGATAAATGGGTATTTTATGCGTGTGTATTTATGGGACTTCAGACTATCTTTTTCTGGACACACTGTAAAAAAGTACTTAGTCATGAAAAAGGATTTAATCTGAAGAAAATATTCTTTAATATCAATATCATTACGATTATCATTGCGATTACTTTGTTTTTTGCAAAAATACGTCTGCCGGAAATCATTACAGGAACGCTTAGTTCAGTCGGAGCAATGATTGGACCGGCAAGTATGTTTGTAATTGGGATGCTGATCGGTGGAATGGATTTAAAGAAAGTATTGACGAATAAGAAAGCATATTTTATTTCGTTTATGCGACTGATCGTGATTCCGCTTATTGCGTTGCTTATCCTGAAGGTAAGTGGTCTTGTGGGATGGAATAAAGAAGGAGAAGAAATCCTTTTGATCGTATTTATGGCGGTAATTTCGCCGGTTGCTTCAACTGTTACACAAATGTGTCAGGTATATGACAATGATTCCAGATATGCCAGTGCGATCAGTGTGCTGACTACACTTGGAGCGATTGTGACGATGCCGTTGATGGTACTGGTGTTCCAGATGGTGATGTAAATAGAGAAGAGAAAAGAATGTTCTTGGAAACAGGGGCGTTCTTTTTTTGTGTCAGGAAATAGTTATTAGTAGAAAATGTAGAAAACCTTTTGCTGAATATAATACAAGAGACTTTGTGATAAATGCACAAAAAAATAAAGGGAAAATTGCTAAATACAACAAAAATAAATAATAGTATTTACATTTCATAGGCAAGGTTGTATATTATAGAAAAAGGAACTGGTCATGACGACATGACATCATAACAAAGGAGGAAGAAAAATGAAAAAAAGAGTAGTACAGGCATTGGGATGCTTACTTGCAATGACAATGGTAGCAGGAAGCCTGACAGCATGTGGAGGAAAATCTGAGAAAAAAGCGGAAAAAAAGGAAGGAAGCGATGTAAAGGTTGCAATTATTTGTTCGGCTGCCGGACAGAATGATAATGGATATAATCAGTCTGCTGTGGAAGGAGCAAAAAAAGCTGCCGATGAATTTGGAATTGAATATAAGGTTGTCGAGCCTACAACAGGTGTACCACAGGCGCTGGAATCACTGGCTGATGATGGATACAATGTAATTTTCAATCTGGAATATGATTTTGAAGCGTTGATTCAGGGAACAGGTGGAGCACAGCCAATTGCAGAGATGTATCCAGATACAACATTTGTATGTGTAAATGATAATCCAAACCAGGATAAAGATGGAAAGACAATCCATGATAACGTAATCAGTGTATTGTTTGATGTACATCAGGCATCTTTCGTAGCAGGTGCACTTACTACATTGGTAAATGAAAATGCAGAAACTTTATTTGGTACAGATGGTTATAATTTCACACCTGCAGATAATGGCGGACGATCCGTAGGATTTATCGGAGGAACTAATTCAAATGGTATCACGGTATTCTCTTATGGATATATCGAAGGTATCAACTATGAAGCTGAAAAGCTGGGTGTAAATTATGATTACTATGCAAAATATGATGCAGGATTTGCTGATTCTGCAACAGGAAGTACAGTAGCAGGAACATATTATAATCAGGGAGCAAATATTGTATTCTCAGTAGCTGGTTCTGTAGGTGATGGTGTTGCATCAAAGGCAAAAGAAGAAGGAAAGCTTGCAATTCAGGTAGATGCTAACAAAGATGATCAGCAGCCAGGATATGTTCTGACAAGTGTTATTAAAAATACAGAAGTACCTGTATATGACATTGTAAAAGAAGCAGTAAATGGAAAGATTGATAAGATGGATCGTGCACAGACATATTCATTAGCATCAGGCGCAGCTTCTATTACAGATCTTTCAGAAATCAGCAAACATATACAGGATAGCGGAAAAGACAAATGGGAAGAAATCAAAACTGAAATCAAAGATATAGAAGACAAGATTTCAGATGGAACAATTGTAGTAACGGATGCGCAGAGTGGAGAAGAATTCGATGCTTCTAAATGCCCGAATGTTACAGTAAAATAGTTGTTTTGACAGAAAGGAAGCAGCAATATGAACAGCATGATACAGACGGTTGATCTGACCAAAAAGTTTAACGATTTTGTCGCAAATGATCATATTAATCTGGATGTAAAAGAACAGGAGATTAAATGTATTGTAGGTGAAAACGGTGCAGGAAAATCTACAATGATGAATATGCTCTACGGATTGCTGCAGCCAACAAGCGGAAAAATCCTGATCCGGGGGAAAGAAGTTACACTGAACAGCCCGGTTGATGCGATTGCAAACGGGATAGGGATGGTGCACCAGCATTTTAAGCTGGTGCCGTCTCTTACCGTATATGAAAATATACTGTTGGGTGCGGAAATTACACAGAAAAAAGGCGGAATGAAAACTCCGTTTATCGATCAGAAAGAGGAAATTAAAAGAGTTGAGAAACTGATTCAGGAAAATCATCTGGAATTAAATGCAACAGATAAGATTGAAGATATATCTGTCGGTGGACGTCAGAGAGTAGAAATTCTGAAGATGTTATACAGAAATGTAGACATATTGATTCTGGATGAGCCGACAGCCGTACTTACACCACAGGAAGTTGATGAATTGATTGCAACGCTCAAAAATCTAAAAGAGCAAGGAAAAACAATCATTGTTATTACACACAAATTAAGGGAAGTAATGGAACTGGCAGACAGTATTACTGTAATAAAACAGGGAAAAGTTGTTGGAAATGTATTAAAGAAGGACACAAGTGAACGAGAACTGGCACAGATGATGGTCGGAAGAGATGTTGTTCTTACTGTAAATAATGAACGAAAACAACAAGTTGAATCAGAGATTATGTACAAAGCAGAAAATCTTACGACTGTGAATGACTATGGAAAAGAAGTTGTATCAGATATGTCATTTGAAGTGCATAAAGGTGAGATCCTTGGAATAGCCGGTGTTGAAGGAAACGGACAGTCAGAGCTTGTAAAGCTTATGACTGGTTTGATGGAATCGACGAGAGGAACAGTATTTTTTGACGGTAAAGATATTACAAACTGGTGGCCGGAAAAATTAAGAAAAGCAGGAATTGGAATTATTCCTGAGGACAGATATGCACAGGGATTGTGCCGGGAAATGACGGTTTCCGATAACTGTATAGCAGGATATCACGGAGAAAAAGATGTTTGTAAACACGGACTTTTTAATAAGAAAATAATCAATGCCAAAAGAGATAAATATATTAAAGAATTTGATATCCGTCTTGGTGATGTGAATGGCAATATAGGCAATTTGTCAGGAGGAAATGCACAGAAAGTTATCATTGCAAGAGAGCTTTCTGCAAATCCCAAACTTCTGATTGCCTGCCAGCCAACGCGAGGCGTTGATATCGGATCTATTGAATTCATACATAAACAGATTCTGAAATTCAGGGATGCAGGAAATACTGTTATCCTTATTTCAAGTGAGCTGTCAGAAATTATGAGTTTATCTGATCGGGTAATTGTTATGTATAAAGGTAAGATTTCAGGTGAAGTATCACCGAAAGAAGTGTCTATGGCTGCCATGGGACTTTTGATGGCTGGAATTGGAAAGGAGGAACAGGATCATGAAAAAGAAAGATAGTATTATAAAAGGAATCGTCAATTCTGTACTTCCGGTAATTCTTGCATTTGCATTTGGAGCAATTGTTATTGCAGCGATCGGAGAAAGTCCACTGGAAACTTACGGGGTATTGATCAGGAAATCACTTTTGACAGAAAAAGGCTTTATGAATACGCTGCATTATGCATCGCCGCTTATTTTGACAGGACTTGCGATTGCAATTACATTCAAAGCTAATCTGTACAACATGGGTGTAGAAGGACAAATGCTTTTGGGAGGATTCTTTGCAGGAATCACTGGAGCATATCTTAACATTTCCAATCCATTTATAAGTAAACTGATTTGCTTTTTAGTTGCAATTATTTGTGGAATGTTATTTGCATTGATTCCGGCAATTTTGAAAGCAAAATGTAATGTAAATGAGATGGTTGTAACTTTGATGTTAAACTATGCAGTTTCAAAGACTTTGGAATTTTTAACCACCGGTGTATTCAAAGATAAGAGTGCAGGGTATGTGGCTACACCAACGATTAAAGAGGATGTAATGTTCAAAAGATTCGGAGCATCAAGAATGACTATGTTTTTTGTAATTGCAATGATTATTCTGGTGATTATGTATTTTGTTATGAAAAAATCAAAACTGGGATATGAAATTACAGCAATCGGAAAAAATCCGGAATTCGCAGAAGCAACAGGTATGAATGTCGGCAAGAAAATCATTATCATGATGCTGATCAGTGGCGCACTTTCCGGTATAGCAGGAGCAGGATGGATGTTAAGTGATCAGTTTAAATATACGCTGACATTTTCTGCAAATCCTGGCCTTGGATGGGATGGTATGTTGATTGCTCTGCTCGGTGGACATTCGCCAATTGGAATTTTGATCGCGGCAATCTTTTATGCTGCATTAAAAACCGGTAGTGACAGCATCAATATGTATACTGCAGTTCCGAAAGAAATCGTTGCAATTATTCAGGGAATGATCATTCTGTTCCTGGCAGTTAAGTTTATTGGTGATAAAACAAGCGTATTTGGTCGTTTTAAAAAGGCGAAAAAGGAGGATGCATAATGGAATTATTAAATAGTATTTTGTATGACACAGTATACCATAGTGCTCCTATTATTCTATGCGTGATCGGTGGAATATTTGCATATAAAGCAAATGTATTGAATATCGCACTGGAAGGAATGATGCTGAATGGAGCATTTATTTCAGTGTTAGTCGAGTATCTGACAGGAAGTGTGGCTCTGGCAGTGATTGCCGCAATCGTAACGACTTTATTGTGGGGACTTGTATTTTCATTCTTAGGAATTACTTGTAATGGTAATGTTATTGTTATCGGTCTTGGAATTAACTTGATTGTTCCAGCGATTGCAAAATTTGTACTGAAAGTTATGGAGCTTGCTAATATCAGTCTTCAAGATGTAGGAGTTGCAGATTTTAAGATCAATATACCGGGCATCAAGAGTATTCCGCTGATTGGTGGAATCGTAAGTGGTCATCCGGTCATTACATATCTGGCATTTATTGGAATTGCGGCAGCAGCTATTCTGATGTACAAAACAAAATTTGGAATCTATGTCAGAGTTGTTGGTGAAAATGAAGATTCAGCGATCAGTCTTGGACTGAAAACACAGAAATACAAATATATTGCTGTTCTGATTGGAGCATTTTGCTGTGCATTAGCCGGAATCAATTTATCAATGGAGAGAATGGCAATGTTTACAAGTGATATGACAGCAGGACGAGGCTTTATCGCAATTGCAGCAATTTATTGTGGACAGGGGAAACCGGTACAGTCTTCACTCTATGCAATCTTATTCGGTGTTGCAAGATCACTTGCAGTCAATTTAAGTGTATATGCAGGACCGGCAGCAGGAATGTTTGATACAATTCCATATATCATCATGGTAGCGGTGCTTGCAGTTGTTTCATTTATGAAATTTAAGGATGTTAAGGTAAGAGGATACAAGTTCGACTAAGGGGGAGGAAAATGGCAAAGACAGCATTGATTATTGTGGACATGGTTCGCGATTTTACGGATCCGGAAGGTCTGGTATTTTATCCTGAGAATCAAAAGATTCTTCCACGGATTAAAAAGGTTCTGGATGAAAGCCGGAAACATGAACTGCTGATTGTTTTTTTACAGCACTGTAACAGAAAAGATAAAGTAGATAAAAAAGCACAGTCCATGAGACCAAATTGTATAGAAGGGACTTTTGGAATTGAAATTGATCCAATGTTGGAAGTTGATGAAAAGAAAGATTATGTCATCCGAAAGAGAAGGTACAGTGGATTCTTCGGCACAGACCTGGATCTGGTATTGCGGGAAAATGAAGTGGAAAATGTAGTCGTTGTTGGAACGAAAACAAACTGCTGCATTCGGGCAACGGTGACAGATGCATTTTATCTGAATTACAACCCATATGTTATCCGGGAATGTGTGGCAACGAATTCAGAAACAGTTAATGAAGTTCATCTGACAGATATTGATAAGTATCTGGGAAAAGTCATCGATATGAATACATTCAGCAAGATGCTGGAAGAGGGACAGTTGTAGGAGGCACGGATAATGAAAGTAGATGTTTTGACAAGCGGCTATGTAAGTATGGATCACATTATAAAAATAGCAACACCTGCCAAAGTGGGATTTACATCACTGGTTACAAATAAATCCAATTCAAAAATTTTTTACGGAGGCTGTTCTGTAAATATTGCCTATGCACTTTGCCGGCTTGGAATGAAGGCAATGCCAGTTTTAAGAGTAGGCGGAGATTATGAAAGTAATGGTTTTAAAAAGTTTCTGGAAGAAGGAAATGTACCACAGGATGGGATTACACAAATAGCAGAGGAAGCAACTAGTGTATGTTATTTGTTACAGGATAATAATAACGATCATATTACCATATTTTATCCTGGAGCAATGGATGGAAGATATGCACAGAAAATGAAAGACAGCTTGTTTGAAACGGCAAAGCTGGGAGTGATAACCGTTGCATCAAGACCAGACAATGAAGAGTTTTTTGCAAAATGTAAAAAGCATCATGTACCGGTAGTTTTTGGAATGAAAGATGATTTTGATGCATTTCCAGAACCATTTTTGAAACAGTTGTTAACAGAAAGCAAAATCATTTTCACAAATGAAGTAGAATGTGAAATTATTGAAAAGCTTTTCGGACTAAATACGATTACAGAGCTGTTTAAAATTGGAAAAGCAGATATTATTGTGACAACTCTGGGAAAAGACGGAAGCATTTGTTATGTGCGGGAAGACGGAAAAATACGGAAAGAAGAGATTGGAATTTGTCAAGTGGAACAGGTAATAGATGCAACTGGATCGGGAGATGCTTACATGGCAGGATTTGTTTATGGATATTTACATGGATATTCTCCGGCAGACTGCTGTAGGCTTGGAAGTGTATTATCTTACTTTGTTTTACAGGCAGAAGGGTGCTGTACAAATGCGCCAACAGAACAGGAATTATTACAGAAATTTGAAACATTACGCTGAAAGGGGAAATGCAGATGAGTACATTATATATGGGAGCAAGCGAAGAAACGGTTGCGAAATATGTACTTTTTTCGGGAGATCCATGGAGAGTAGAAGTTGTAAAAAAGTATTTGGATAACCCCAAAAAAGTTGCATTCATGAGAGAGTTCAATACATATACAGGAACCTATAAAGGAGTAGAGATTACAGTAACGTCGACGGGAATCGGGGCACCGTCCGCAGCGATTGCGATGGAAGAGATGTATGAGTCTGGAATGCAGGTCGCTGTAAGAATGGGGACAGTAATGTCTATGCAGGATGATATGCTGGGACATTTTATGATTCCGATTGCCGCAATGAGGCGAGAAGGAACCAGTCAGAGTTATGTAGATTTGAGTTATCCTGCAGTCGCAGATGTTGAGCTTGTTAATGTGATGAATGAAACAGTTCAGCAGATGGGAAAACGTTATCTGAATGGATTGAACTGTACGATGGATGGTTTCTACAGTTGCATGCATGATTCCAAGTTTTCTCTGGAATGTGGACGGGATATGTCAAAGACATTTGAAGAGGTTAAGAAACTTGGAGTAACAGGAATTGACATGGAATCCTCCTGTATTTTGACGCTGGGACGTTTGATGGGAGTTAAGACCTGTATTTTAACAGTTGTTACAGTGCTTGAAAATTTGAAGAAAACTTTAAAAGGACAGGATCGGGTGGATGCAGAGGATCTGCTTTGCAGAACAGCATTGGAAGGAATTTATAATTATCATATAAAAAGAGAGGATGGTAAAAATGAGTAAAGAAATACTTACCTTAAATTCACAGACAGTAATCGGAATGGTACATTGTCTTCCTCTTCCGACGACAGCAGGATTTGATGGAGATTATCAGCGAATTATTGATCGTGCAGTTCAGGATGCAGTTACGCTTGAAAAAGCAGGGGTAGATGCTGTTATTGTAGAAAATATGGGGGATACACCTTTTTCCGCTTTTTTAAATAAAGCACAGGTAGCGGCGCTTACAGCTGCAGCATATGCTGTGAAACAGGCAGTTCAGATTCCAGTAGGACTTGACGCAGCGTTTAATGACTGTGAAGCAGATATTGCGATTGCTGCAATGGTAGGAGCATCCTTTATCAGAGTTCCAGTATTTGTGGATACAGTATTGTTTACAGATGGAATTATTCAGCCATGTGCAAAGAAATGTATGGAATATCGCAAGATGATGGGACAGGAAAATGTTAAAATTCTTGCCGATGTGCAGGTAAAACATGCGCATATGTTAAGAGAACATATTACGATTGAGCAGTCAGCAAAAGATGCTGCATCAAACGGAGCAGACGGAATTATTGTTACAGGTACACAGGTTGGAGAAGAGACACCACTGGATCTGATTAAGAGAGTGAAAAATGTTGTAAATCTTCCGGTGTTTGCAGGAAGTGGTGTAAATGCAGAAAATATTCATGATCAGCTTCAGACAGCAGATGGTGCGATTATCGGTTCCAGCTTGAAAGAGGGAGGAATTTTAACAAATCCAATCTCTTATGAACTGGTTAAGAAAGTATTAGACGGATTGAAATAGAGAAAGGCAGGAAGATAAAAATGATGCGACCAATGAAACTTGCAGGATCAGAATTGATGTTTGGAGAAGGAAGTCTTGCATATATTAAGACAATTAAAGCAAAAAAAGTCAGTATTGTTATTGGCGGACATAGCATGGAAAAGAGTGGAATGCTGGCAAAGGTAGAAGGATATTTTAAAGAAACCGGTGCTGAAACAATGGTTATCAGAGGCGTAGAACCAGATCCGTCTTTTGAAACTGTACTCAGAGGAAGAAATGAAATGCTGGAATTTGAACCAGATCTGATTGTCGGACTTGGCGGTGGATCAGCAATGGATGCTGCAAAAGCAATGTGGATCTTTTATGAACATCCGGAACTGACTCAGATGGAAGATATTCTTCCGCCGAATGAATTTCCAAAATTACGTGGTAAAGCAAGAATGTGTTGTATTCCTTCAACAAGTGGAACAGCAAGTGAAGTTTCACGTTCTATCGTAATTTCAGATAATGAAAAAGGATTAAAGCATGGTGTTGGAAATATGGAAATGATGCCGGATATCGCAATCTGTGATCCGGAAGTAACAATGTCTATGCCGGCTAAGATTACCGCAGAGACAGGAATGGATGCGCTTACCCATGCACTGGAAGCACTTGCTTCAAACCGTGCAAATTATCTGTCAGATATTCTTGCAAGCCAGGCAGCCCAGGATATTATGGAAACTTTACCGACTGCATATGAGAATGGCAATGATATAAAAGCAAGAGAGACTATGGTACAGGCATCTATGGTAGCTGGAATTGCATTTACCAATGTATCGCTTGGAATTGTACATTCTATGGCGCATACAATCGGTGGTATTTTCCATGTATCACATGGTCTGGCAGACGCCATTATTTTGCCGTACATCATCAGATATAATGAGCAGAATGAAACTGCGAAAGAAGTTTATGCAAAATTTGCAAAGAGAATCGGAGCAGAAAATCTTCATGAAGCAGTAGAAGCGTTAAATGAAAAGTTAAATATTCCAAAATGCTTTAAAGAGATCATTCCGGATGAAGAAAAATATATGGCAAAACTGGATGAGATGGCTCCGCTTGCAAAAGCTGATGGATGCACAAAAACAAATCCGGTTATTCCGGAAATTGACGAATTTAAAGAATTATTTATCAAGGTGTACAGAGGAGAATAAAAATGGAGATTATTTGTTATTTATCAAATGGATATCCTACAATTGAAGCAAGTTATAATATGGCAGTAGAATATGCAGATGCAGGATGCAGAATGATGGAAGTGGATTTTCCATCCAGAAATCCATACCTGGAGAGTGATTATATTGCAGGAAGAATGAAAAAAGCACTGGAGGCTTGCGATGATTATGAAAAATATATGGATTCAATTGTTGCCATTCAGAAGAGACTTCCAGATGTGAAGATTCTGGTTCTGGCATATGAAAATACAGTTGAAGAGATTGGTGTAGACAGATTTATTGAGTTCTGCCTGACAAATAATTTAAAAGATATTTTGCTTGTTGGCTTAAAAGATGATATTATTAAAAATAAGATAATTGCAGCGGGGCTTCAGGTATCTTGTTATGTACAGTTCCATTTACCGAAAGAAGAAGTGGAAATGGCAAAACAATCAAATGGATTTGTATATTTACAGGCGAAGCCGTATGATACACAGCAAAAAAATGAGGAATATCCTACATTAAAAGATTGTGTAGAGTATTTAAGAAGCTGTGGAATTGAAAGACCTATTTATTGTGGGGTAGGCGTTCATGCACCAGAAGATGTAAGACTAGTAAGAGAGGCAGGCGGGGATGCAGCGTTCGTTGGCAGTACAATTCTAAAACTTCATGAAAATATTCCTGCAATGAAAGAAAAGATCAGGGAATTTAAAGCTATGTGTTAACACTTGGAATATTCTGTGATCAAAAAAGGTGAGATGGGGTGAAGGAGATGTTCGACGAAAAGTTACCTAAATATTATCTTGTGAAGAAGGCAATCGTAGAGAATATTGATAATGAAGTTTACGATTCAAAGGAGCCGATTCCGAGCGAAAGAGAATTGATGGAGACTTATCAGGTCAGCAGAATTACGATCCGGAAAGCGATTGATGAATTGGTCACAGAAGGATATTTGTACAAAGTCCAGGGAAAAGGAACCTATGTAAAGACGGATGAAGGAAGTAACAATCTTTTTTCAATTACGAGTTGTACAGAGGATGTATTAAAACTGGGGATGATACCAAGTAAAAAAGTTGTTGTTTCAGAGTTGGTCAATGCAAATGTAAAGAGAGCAAAAGCACTTGAGATTACAAGCAGTGATAATGTTTATATGATAGGAAGAATCTTATATGCAGATAAGGAACCTTTAAACTATACACTGACTTTTGTGCCAGAGAAGATTTTTCCGGGATTATCAAAGTATGATTTGAAAGAGGAATCTCTTTATCGGATTATAACAGAAGTTTATGGTGTTAAGATAACGAAGGCCAGAAGAACGATTGAAGCGATTGGTGCGCAGGACGAAATTGCTGAGTATCTGGATATCGAGGAAGGGACACCTATTATTCTGTTCCGTTGTATTACATATGGTATTGTGAATGGAAGAGAAATTCCGATCGAGAATTTTAAATGCTATTATCGAACAGATAAATTTAAATTTTATATTGATCAGGTGAGATAAAAAATCAGGGAAATAGTAAAATTGAGCACATCGAGCTCTTCGAAAAGTCGTCAGCAGAAATGTTGGCGACTTTTCAATTTTTGGAAAAATGTTACAAATCTAATACAAAAAACAAAGAAAAAAGTGGCAAACAGGTGTGAATATAGATGGAAAAATGTTACAATACTAATAATGGAGGTGCAAAAGCATGCTGGAAAGAAAGATATACAGAAAATTAGATGAGTGGAAGCGGACATCAGATAAAAAAGCACTGTGCATTATTGGAGCCAGACAGATAGGGAAAACTACCATTATAAGAGAATTTGCAAAGAAAAATTATGAGCATTATGTTGAAGTTAATTTTATCTTAGATAAAGAGGCGGGGAAAATATTTGATGGTAATTTGGATGCAGATACAATCATTACGAATCTGACTGCGTTTAAAATGCAGGAATTTGTACCTGGAAAAACTTTGATTTTTTTAGATGAGATTCAGGAATGTCCAAATGCCAGATGTGCAATTAAGTTTCTGGTTGAGGATGGAAGATTTGATTATATTGAATCAGGATCGCTTTTAGGAGTACGATACAAAGAAGTACCATCTTATGCAGTTGGCTATGAAGAAATCTGCTATATGTATCCGATGGATTTTGAGGAATATATAAGAGCAAATGGAGTTCAGGACTCTACAATTGAATTATTGAAAACATGTTATTCTGAACACAGTGAGGTCCCGGAAGTGGTTCATCAGACTATGTTGAAATTATTTTACACGTATATTGTTGTCGGAGGAATGCCTGCAGTTGTCCAGATTTATGTGAATACGCATGATATAGGAAAAGTCGTTGCACTTCAGAGAGAGATTTTAGAATTGTATCGTCTGGATATTGGAAAATATGCAGAAGGGTCAGACAAAATTAAAATCAGGGCAATTTTTGACAGTATTCCGGCACAGCTTAACAGCAAAAATCGGAGATTTATTTTAAATAAAATAGATGATAAAGGAAGGATGAACCGTTATGAAAATGCATTTTTATGGCTGAGTGATGCAGGAGTTGCACTTCCTTCTTACAATATTGAAGAACCTCAGCCGCCATTGCGTCTGAATGAAAAAAGAAATCTGTTTAAACTATTTATGGGAGATACAGGGCTTCTGTGTGCAGCATGTATGGAAAATATTCAATTTGCGCTGTTGAATGGTAATATGGAAGTGAACATGGGAAGCATTTTGGAAAATGTATTTGCACAGATTATTAAAAGCAACGGTTTTAGTTTGAATTATTTTGAATCGAAAAAATATGGAGAATTAGATTTTGTGATTCAAAACGGAATGGAAGTAGATTTGCTGGAAATAAAATCCGGAAAAGATTACAAAAAACATTTTGCATTATCAAAAGTGTCGGCAGTAGAAAACTGGGAGTTTGGAAGAAAAATCATATTCTGTTCCGGAAATGTAGAGGAAGAAGAAGGAATGGAATATCTTCCGTGGTATCTGGCAATGTTTTACCAGGTGAATAAAGAACCAAAAGAATATAAATATGAAGTGGATTTGTCGGGATTGTTATAAAAAGAGAGTGCTCTTTGATGCAAAAAGGGTATTTTTTACATCTGCTTATTTTTCACTACTCATTTTCCACTTGACATTCCCCCACTTTCATCATACCATTTTGTAGAATGTTTATTGTCAATGAAAAATGGACTTACAGAAAAGGGGAAAATCACAGATGAAAAATTGGAATCAGGTTAAGCTGGTGCCGGAATTTAATGAACAGGGTGTAGCTTGTTATAAACTGGCCGGTGGAAACTATGTAAATGAATATTATGTTGTATCGGAAGCAGAGACAAGAAAGCTTCTGAATACACCGGAGATCGTCGGATATGAGGTATATGACTGCCTGATTCCTTCTACATCTCAGATGCTTTACTATTTTAAGGAACAGAAGAAAGTGACAACTGCAAATATTCTTTCTATCTTGAGAGGAGCGTTGAACTATCCGTTGGAGGAAAGCTGCTACAGAGAGCACATCCGTGTACACGATATCAGTTTCTTATCCAGTGAGCGTGTATTTGCGGATGAAGAGATTGCAGGGCTTGAAATCAAATATAGTAAGCTTACCATGGTTCCGGACAGCACACTGATGATCGGAGATATCATTGCAAGTGGGGAGACTCTGATCCACTGCCTGCGCTATGTGACAGATTTTTACAGGAAGAACGGAGCAAAGCTTCGCAATATTATCATTTTCACAATTGGTGGAACAAAGGGAATTGAGATTCTTGAGAATCTTACCAGAGAGATCCGTGAGTTCTGGCCGGAATTTGAAGGGTTCATTACCGTGTATTATGAAGGAATTTTCAGTACTTATCAGGATAAAGGTGTGTCAGGAATCAACCTTCCGGATGTGGACTTCTACTGGAAGGACGGAATCATCGCGCCGGAGTTCAGAAGAGAGACACTTTCCATGTGCAGTCCGCTTTTTGAAAAATGTATCATCTACGATGGCGGGGCAAGACGCTATGAGATTCATGAGCATGTAGAGGAAGTTCTGGAATTCTGGGAAGGAATCAAAGAGAGAGCAGATAAGATCGATTTTAAAAAACTGCTTGATGAAAAGATTGGATACCCGACACCGATCAGTTATGAGGACTGGATCGAGAAGAACCACTATGAGAAGATCCGTCCGGCAGACACCAAGTGGCTGTACCGTCAGGAACAGGGATATATCGAGAGTATGAAAAATATTACATTAAAAGAACTGGCAGATCAGAGAATTACCGAATTTACCGATTCTTTGAAGAAATATATGCTATAAAAAGAATGAACTTGTTGATCACAGAGAATGGAATGAGGTAAAAAATGAGCAAAAACACGAAAGATACAACTGTTGATATTGACTATGCGGACCAGGCAGTCCCGAAAGAGGGCAGAAAAGGTTTCCTGACCATGTTTATGATTATGCTGGGATTTACATTTTTCTCGGCAAGTATGTGGGTTGGGCAGCAGATGGCAGCAGGACTTGATTTCTGGGGATTTATCAAGTCCCTTCTCCTTGGAGGAGCGATCCTTGGTGTGTACACAGGACTTCTGGGATATGTAGGTGCAAAGACCGGACTTAGCATGGATCTTCTGGCAAAAAGAGCGTTTGGAGAAAAAGGATCTTATCTTTCTTCTGCAATGATCAGCTTCACTCAGATCGGATGGTTCGGTGTAGGTGTTGCGATGTTTGCAATCCCGGTATCAGGAGAGCTTCTCGGTGGAAGTAAGGCTGCGATGTGGGCTCTGGTATTGGTTGCAGGAGGCTGTATGACCGCTTCTGCATATTTCGGAATTGATTCCCTTACGGTGGTAAGCTATATTGCAGTTCCGCTCGTTGCGATTCTTGGAACGGTAGCAATGGTGATGGCAGTTCGGCAGGGAAATGGAACGATCGTTGACCAGTTTGCAGTATCCAGTGGATCTGTGACCGTGATCGGTGGAGCGGGTATGGTAGTCGGTTCCTTCGTATCAGGCGGAACGGCAACTCCGAACTTTGCAAGATTTGCAAAGGATGCCAAATCAGGTACAATTGCAACGGTTGTAGCATTCTTTATCGGGAATTCACTGATGTTCTTTTTTGGGGCGATTGCCTATATTTTCGTTGGCGGAAATGATATCTTTGAGGTTATGATCCGTCTGAATCTGTTCTATATGGCGATTCTGGTTCTGGGACTCAATATCTGGACAACCAACGACAATGCGCTGTATTCAGCAGGTCTTGGACTGGCAAATATTTTCCGGCAGAAGAAGAAACCGATGGTTCTGATTTCAGGAATTATCGGAACACTTCTTTCTGTATGGCTGTATTACAATTTCTGTAACTGGCTGAATGTACTGAACTGTACCCTTCCGCCGGTAGGGATTATCCTGGTACTCTCGTACTTCATAAATAAGAAGGAGTACGACAGTGATAAAGTAGAAATCAAAACTGTGAACTGGTTTGCCGTGATCGGTGTGATTGCAGGTGCAGTGGTAGCAAATCTTGTGTCATGGGGAATTGCTTCGATCAATGGTATGGCAGTTGCAGCGGTCTGCTATGTGGCTGGACAGGTGGTTTGCAAAAATCGTGAAGAAGCGGCAGAAAATGCATAAATGAATAGCGTAAATGAACGGGCAGATTCGGGGGACAGAGTCTGCCCGTTGTTATATTATGGAGCAGGATTACGCATAAGGTTATCAGTCTAAACAATATTATTAAAAAAACTGACCATAAGTCAATAAACAAATTGACTTATGGTCAGTTTTGTTGTATATTGGTTTTGTAAAATAAATGACCGGCAGTCATTAAGAGAGAAAGAATAAAAAGAAAAGAGGAATAAAGTATGGTAAAGGTTGGCAAAAAGATTGTTAAATTCAGAGTACCGATACTGATACTCAGTATTATCCTTTTGATTCCGGCTGTGTGGGGGTATGTGAACACCAGGATCAACTATGATGTGCTGACTTATCTTCCGGAAGACATTGAGACAATGCAGGGACAAGAGATCATGACGAATGATTTTGGGATCGGGGCATTTTCGATGCTGATGGTAGACGGCATGGAAGATAAAGAGATTGTGAAGCTGAAAGAAAAGGTAGAGAAGGTAGACGGAGTAGAGAATGTACTCTGGTATGATTCACTGGCTGATATTTCGGTTCCACAGAGCGTGCTTCCGTCAAAGCTGTATGATGAGTACAACACAGAAGACGGAACAATGATGGCGGTATTTTTCAAAGACGGAACTTCATCCGATGAAACCATGAAGGCAATTACCGAGATCCGTAAGATCACCGGAGAGCAGTGCTTTTTAAGTGGAATGTCTGCGATTGTAGAGGACACCAAAGAGCTTGCCGAAAAGGAAACACCACTTTATGTACTGATCGCAGTCGCACTTTCTGCACTGGTTCTGGCAATTACGATGGAATCGATTTTTGTTCCGGTATTGTTCCTTTTGAGTATCGGAATCGCAATCGTATATAATCTTGGAACGAATGTGTTTTTTGGAGAGATTTCTTATATCACGAAGGCACTGGCAGCGGTACTTCAGCTCGGTGTCACTATGGACTATTCTATTTTCCTGATGCACAGTTATCAGGAGCAGCAGGTGCGCTATAACGGAGATAAAGAGCGGGCGATGGCACACGCGATTTCCCAGACCTTTTCATCCGTAATCGGAAGTTCAGTTACGACAGTTGCCGGATTTATCGCACTTTGCTTTATGAGCTTTACTCTTGGAAAAGATATCGGTATCGTTATGGCAAAAGGTGTTATCTTCGGAGTTCTGGTCTGTGTAACTGTTCTTCCGTCCATGATCCTGTGCTGTGACAAGCTGATCGAGAAGACAAAACACAAACCGCTGCTTCCGGATATTGGAAGGATTTCGGATAAGGTGACAAAGCGTTACGTGATTTATGTAGTAGCATTTGTGATCCTTCTGTTTCCGGCGATTTACGGAAACAATCACACAGGTGTTTACTACAATCTGGATGAATCGCTGCCAAAGGATCTTCCGAGTGTCATTGCGAACACGAAATTAAAAGAAGATTACAATATGAATACCACACATATGATCCTGGTGGACAGCTCGGTTGCAGGTTCTGATGTCAAGAAGATGTCACAGGAGATTGAAAAAGTAGATGGTGTTAAATGGGTACTTGGACTGGATAACCTGATCGGCTCCGGTGTTCCGGCAGATATGCTCCCGGAATCTGTCACCGGTATGCTGAAAAATGACAAGTACCAGCTGCTGATGGTAAATTCTACTTACAAAGTAGCAACGGATAAAGTAAACAAACAGATTGAGCAGATTGATAAGATCATGGATAAATATGATAAGGGTGCAATGCTGGTAGGAGAAGGACCTCTTACAAAAGACCTGATTAACATTACAGACACGGACTTTAAGCGCGTAAGCGCAGTGTCTATTGGAATCGTATTTGTGATTATTCTGCTTCTGTTCAAATCAGTTACTATTCCGGTGATCCTGGTCGGTGTGATCGAATTTGCGATCTTTGTGAATATGGGTATTCCGTTTTACACTGGAACAAAGTTGCCGTTTGTGGCATCAATCGTAATCGGTACGATCCAGCTTGGCGCGACTGTGGATTATGCGATCCTGATGACCACCAGATATCAGAGAGAGAGAAGCCGCGGCGCAGGCAAATTTGACGCGATCACAACAGCACATAAGTTCTCTGCGCAGTCGATCATCGTCAGTGCGCTCAGCTTCTTTGCTGCAACGATCGGTGTCGGACTTTATTCCAATATCGATATGATCAGTTCGCTGTGTATTCTGATGGCGAGAGGTGCACTGATCAGTATGGTGGTTGTTGTGCTGATCCTTCCGTCCTTATTCATGGTATTTGACAAGATTATTGTAAAGACGAGCAAAGGTTTCCGACCGTCAGGCTTGAAATCATAACCACATCATAGTATAATTCTCTTGGATTATTATATGATACAAGGAACGGAGAAAAAGATCCGTGCGTATCAAAAGGGCTGATACAATCCTGCTATCATAAAAGGAATAAGGAGGAATCCACTATGATTAATTGGAACAATTTGGATACACTTACATCATTTAAAGAACTTTCGGAAGTAGAACGTGTCAATCTTGCAGAAGTGATGTCCGGTGAGAACGGAGCAGAACGTGTTAAGGATTACAGCGTTCCGATGACAGAGGATCTTACTTACAATTACGCTGCAAAAGCAGTAGATGATAAAGTACTTGCAGCACTTGCAAAGCTTGCAAAAGAAGCGCAGCTGACAGAAAAGTACGCAGCACTCTACAATGGAGAAGTGATCAACACAGGAGAAAAGAGACTGGTTCTTCATCAGCTCACCCGTGGACAGCTTGGAGATAAAGTAGAAGCTGACGGAGTAGACAAGCGAGAATTTTATGTTAAGCAGCAGCAGAGGATCGCAGATTTTGCCAATAAAGTACATGCCGGCGAGATTACAAATGCAGCAGGTGAGAAATTCACAACAGTCGTACAGATCGGTATCGGTGGAAGTGACCTTGGTCCTCGCGCAATGTATCTTGCACTTGAGAACTGGGCTAAGAAGAACGGCACATTCAAGATGGAAGCCAAATTCATCAGCAATGTTGACCCGGATGATGCAGCAGCAGTACTGAATTCAATTGATGTAGCACATTCTATTTTTGTTCTGGTATCAAAGTCAGGAACAACTCTTGAGACTCTTACCAATGAGTCATTTGTAAAAGATGCCCTGAAGAATGCAGGTCTGGATGCTTCCAAGCATATGATCGCTGTTACAAGCGAGACATCACCACTTGCAAAGAGCGATGATTATCTTGCAGCATTCTTCATGGATGATTATATCGGAGGACGTTACTCATCTACTTCAGCAGTCGGTGGTGCCGTACTTTCGCTGGCATTCGGACCGGAAGTATTTGCACAGTTCCTTGCAGGAGCAGCAAAGGTAGATGAAGTTTCCAAGAATGAAGATTTATTGAAGAATCCGGCAATGCTGGATGCGATGATCGGTGTATACGAGCGTAATGTACTCGGATATCCGGCAACAGCCGTTCTCCCATATTCACAGGCACTGAGCCGTTTCCCGGCACATCTGCAGCAGCTGGATATGGAATCCAATGGTAAATCAGTTAACCGCTTTGGCGAACCGGTAGATTACCCGACAGGTCCGGTGATCTTCGGAGAACCAGGAACAAACGGACAGCATTCCTTCTATCAGCTTCTCCACCAGGGAACCAACATCATACCGCTCCAGTTCATCGGCTTCAAGAACAGCCAGATCGGAACCGATGTTGTGATCCAGGACAGCACAAGCCAGCAGAAGCTCTGCGCAAACGTAGCTGCACAGATCGTAGCATTTGCATGCGGTAAATCAGACGAGAACCGCAACAAGAATTTTGAAGGTGGACGTCCGTCAAGTATTATCATCGGTAAAGAACTGACACCAGAGACACTCGGTGCACTTCTTGCACATTTTGAGAATAAGGTTATGTTCCAGGGATTTGTATGGAATGTGAACAGCTTTGACCAGGAAGGTGTTCAGCTTGGGAAAGTACTTGCCAAACGTGTACTTGCCCATGAGACAGACGGAGCACTGAAAGTATACAGTGATCTTTTAGATATCTAATCAGAATTAATGAAAGAGACCAGAGTCGGTGCGGATTTTAGGATTCGGACCGGCTTTTTGGATACGAAAATATGCAAGAGAAGCTACCAGGATATTCTGTCAGGATTTCCGGCTGAATGATTGTTTTTTAGGAAAAAGACATAAAACCAGGAAAAGAGAAAGACTATGAAATTAGAAAATTACGAGGTGCATCTCCCGAATTATTCCATCGGAGATGCAATTTACGATAAAATCGGACCGGTCTGTGAATCTTATGGGAAAACGGTACTTGTGATCGGCGGAAAAAGGGCACTTGATGCGGCTTTTGATAAGATCAAAGCGGCGGTCGACCAGACGAATCTGGAGATTATTGGAAAAGAACTTTATGGGAAAGACTGTACCTATCAGACGGTAGAAAAGCTTCGCCGGATGTCGGTTTATCAGAAAGCAGATATGGTATTTGGAGTAGGAGGGGGCAAAGCACTGGATACGGTAAAATGTCTGTGTATCACAGATGATAAGCCGGTGTTCAGCTTCCCGACAATCGCATCCAACTGTTCGGCATGTACATCGGTGTCAATCATGTATAACGAGGATGGTACCTTTCTGAAACCGAATTTCTTCGTGCGTCCGGTCATGCATGCATTTATCGATACAGAAATCATAGCAAAAGCACCGAGTCAGTATATGTGGGCAGGAATTGGTGATACCTATGCAAAATACTATGAAGCAACAATCTCATCAAGGGATGAAAGACTGGAACATTTTACCTCACTTGGTGTAGCAGTCAGTCTGATGTGCAGGAATCCGCTTCTGGAATATGGACCGAAGGCATTTGCAGACCATAAAAAGGGACTGTGTACATACGATGTAGAGCAGGTGGTTCTGGCGATCGTTGTGACAACCGGAATTGCATCCATTTTCCTTACAAAAGATTTCACACCGGATTATAACAGTGGACTTGCACATGCAATTTTTTATGCTCTGACGAAGTATCCGGTGATCGAGCAGCGGCATCTGCACGGGGAAGTAGTTGGATTTGGTGTGCTTCTGGCACTTCTTGTAGATGGACAGGAAGAAGAATTTGAGAAAATATATCAGCTGAATCGCGAGATAGGGCTTCCGGTGTCCTTGAAAGAAATTGAGATTACAGAGGATGAATGGAAAGAAAGTATGGGACATATTCCGAAAATGTCGGATGTAGCACATTACCCATATAAGGTAACCCGGGAAATGCTGGAAGATGCAATGCAGAAACTGAAAGAAAGAGTCAGAAAGGATCAGAGCCATGAAGAATAAGAAATCCGCAGCTTCCTCTATGATTCTTGGGGTAGCGTTTGTCTGGTTTACAACACATTTCGGAGGTGGATTTGCCTCGGGTGCGCAGATCTACAGTTATTATGTGCGTTATGGAATCTGGTGTCTTCTGATGCCGGTTCTGGCAATGGGATATAATGCTGTATTTTTCGCGTACTGCCTCCGGTTTGCGAGAAAGCATGAGGTATATGATTACCGGTCTTATAACAATGCGTTTTACGGGAAGTTTGCGCCGGTATTTTCCAATTTGTTTGAAGTACTGTATATTTGTGTGATGTGCGTGGCTCCCGCAGTTGCATTTGCGACAGGCGGAGCGACCTTAAGTACCCTGACCGGACTTCCGTATCTGCTGTGTACGTTGATTATCGGCATATTTATCTTCGTTGTGGCAGTATTTGGAACAGACCTGGTGCGTAAGGTGGCTTCTGTCCTGTCTGTCTGCATTATCGCAGGTCTTCTGATCGTGTATATTCCGAATATCATCGCAGGTGCAGGGCAGATTGCAGATACAGCTTCACGGATGACTGTAAATGGCGGATCCTTTGGGAAAGCACTCTATTCAGCATTTATTTACGGAACATTCCAGCTGGCAAATGTGGCTGTTTTTGTGCAGCATGCCAAGAGCTTTGAAAAGCCGGATGATGCGGTGCAAAGTATGGGAATCGGATGGATCATCAATGCACTTATGATGATCATGGTTGTGCTTGGGATTATGACTGTTTGTACCAAGCCGGAGATGAGCGAGGCGAGCGTCCCGACACTTTTTATGGTGCAGTGCGGTGTTGGAAAAGGATTTATGATGCCGCTGATTTCTGTTTTGATCATTCTTGGAGCGGTATCTACGGCGGTTAATATGGTGGCTGCAATGGTCAAGAGAATCTGTAGTGGTCTTGATAAGATGAAAAAAGAGACAGGAACGGATGAGAAAAGAAAAATCGGTACAAAGGAAATTGTGGCAGCATTTATCTGCTGTGTTGTAGATTTTGGAATCGCACAGTTCGGGCTTCTGACACTGATCCAGAAGGCGTATAGTGTGCTGGCGTATCTGGCGATTCCAGTAATCCTTATTCCATATCTGATCCACATGGCAGTGACCAGATTTGATACGAAGTAATGAGAGAATAAAGGGAAAAGAGGAAAAAAGATGCCAATCGGTGTTATAGTAAATGTAAGTATGGTGATGCCGGTTAGTTATCTTTGGAGTACTTATATTTTACCATTAGTGAGGTGATGGAATGGCAAAGATTACAGTGTGGTCAAAGCAGCATGAAAATGTCTGGAAAGTTCTTCAGGAGACCGGACGATATACGGTAAAGCGAGAGTATATCATAAAGGATCTCAAAGAACATTCGGAGCTGGTTCTGGATACTTATGAATGGCTGGTCAAGAACGGACCGGACTACGGGAATAAACCGGCGGATGTGGAATTTCCGGTATGGGTATCCTTCAGGCAGGATGCAACGATGCTTCCGGAAAAAGGAAGAGTGATCTTGGAACTGGAGATCGAAGAATCCCTGATTACCAGAGTGAATTTCACAAAATGGGGAATGATCCTCAACTATTCCTATATTCCGGCAGACAAGGCGGATGAAAAGCGGCACAAAGAGCTTCTGGAAGCCTATGGAGTCAGCGACACGCAGGCGTATATGTCGCAGTTCTATCCGGAGATCAAACGGGAGATCCGGGAGAGCTGGAAGAGGCTTTTTGATGATGACATCCAGATCGGAAGTGATGGATGTTATGGAAACATCTGGGAGGTGCGAAGAGAATGGGTGAAAAATGTAATACAATAACCTTATATGCATCACAGGCAGACCCGGTAATCGAAGCAATTGAGCGGAATGGCGTGTGCTATTCCAAAGAGGCGTATGTGCGGAAAAAATATCAGGAGAGTGCAAAGATTTTCACAACAGCCTATTCCTGGTTTGTGCGTGAGATGGAGAAATATGTGAAGAAGCCGGATGGTGCGGAGTATCCGTACTGGGCATTCCGTGAAGCCTATAATGTGGATCAGTCGATGGGCGGCAACTTCCTGACACTGGAAGTACCATTGGATGAAGTTCTGCTTTTTGATATGTATGACTGGAATAAGATTCTCTGTCTCAAATATATTGGGGAAGATGAAAAAGATGAGGAGCAGTTCCAGGAGCAGCTGGAGATGTATGGGATCAAAGAGATGGATGCGGTGTTGAGTAATTTTTATCCGTTACAGAAGCAGCAGATCCTGAAAAGCTGGCAACGTCTGACACGGTATCATGAAGAATTGGTACATGGAAATACAGAGCTTGTAAGGGATGTACAAGCAGGACTCTGGAGAATAAAAAAGGAGTGGATCAGATAGATGAAAGTATTGGTATACAGAAAATGCAGCACCTGTCAGAAGGCGCTGAAATGGCTGGAGGCGCATGAGATTGCATTTGAGGAACGGGCAATCGTGGAGGAAAATCCAACCTATGAAGAGCTGAAGGAATGGCATGCGATGAGTGGGGTCCCGCTGAAAAAGTTTTTTAATACAAGTGGGATGCTTTATAAGCAGATGCAGCTGAAAGACAAGCTCCCGACGATGACGGAAGATGAGCAGATAAAGCTGCTGGCGACAGATGGTATGTTGGTGAAAAGACCGTTTGTAGTTGGGGACGGATTTGTACTGACCGGGTTTAAAGAAAAAGAATGGGAAGAAAAATTGTTGAAGTAGTGGGGAAGATGAGTGCTGTAAAAGGTGCTCATCTTTTTATTCTGCCTGTAAAGAATGTGTAAAAAGAATTGAAAGAAGACGGAACACTTACGAAACTGAGTAAGAAATGGTTTGGACAGGATACGGCTCCGGAAGAGGACCGATTTGAAAAAACAATAAACTAAAAAGAAAAATAACGGGTAACTCAATGAAAAGAGGAACCCGTTATTTTTTATTCAGATTTTTTTGATTTTATTAGACCAAGGAGCAGGACGGCCGGAAAAGTAATGGCTGCGAAAATCCCGCTTTTCAGACTGCCGCCGGCGTAGGAAGATACTAGACCTGCAAGCGTCGGACCACCGGAACATCCCAGATCTCCGGCAAGTGCAAGGAGGGCAAACATTGTTGTGCCGCCACGTGGAATAGAGACGGATGCGGTGCTGAAAAGTCCCGGCCACATAATTCCAACGGAGAATCCGCAAAGCGCACATCCCAAAAGGTTCAGCGCAGGAAATGGAAGGATGGAAATACATAAATAGGAAAGGATGCAAAGAATGCAGCTTCCTCTCATGAACAGATCCAGCCGGATCCTGTCTCCGTATTTCCCGTAAAGCAGCCGGGACCCCCCCATACAGGCTGCAAAGGTAAGAGGACCGGCAAGATCGCCGAGTGTTTTGGAAATGTGCAGGCTTGTCTCAGCAAAAGTGGATGCCCATTGGCTGACTGCCTGTTCGCTGGCACCGGCACAGGTCATCATAAGCATTAACATCCAGAAGATTTTAGATGTGCACAATTCTCTGAGAGAAAGTCCCTGTTCACCTTCTTCGTGAAGGGAGTAGATTGGTGCACTTCTGAAGAGGAAAGTGTTAAATATTGGGATGACAGCCCACATAAGTGCGAGGATTTTCCAGTGCGATATTCCGAAAAACCAGAAAAATGCGGTTGATAACAGAACAACGCCCACATGCCCCCAACAGTAAAAGGAATGCAGGAGACTCATTGCTTTTTCTTTGTTATCAGTAGGGCAGGCTTCAATGATCGGGCTTACCAGTACTTCGAGAAGTCCACCGCCGATCGCATAAATGATAACTGCGATTACAAGTCCGGTATAAGGGGAGGAAAAAACTTCCGGAAGAACGGTGAGTAATATCAGTCCTGCCGCAGAAAGAATATGCGCAATTAAAATCGAAATGCGGTATCCGATCCTGTCGATGAAGAATGCGGATAGAAGATCGACAAACAGCTGAATGATAAAGTTGAGTGTGATCAAAAAGGTAATTCGTTCTAGTGAAATATAGTAATTATTTTGGAAAGTGACAAAAAGAAGAGGAACAAAATTATTTACGATAGCCTGAACGATGTAACCAATAAAACAAGCGTAGATGGTCTGCATACAATTTGTGTTTTTTTTCATTTCTTAAAAGCTCCTTTCAAAATAGCACTATATCATATTGGAGGGGTGGATGTCTTGACGAATATCGCATAAATATAGTACAATATCTTCAAAACACAAAAGGTATAATGAAAATGCAAATAACAGAGATAATAACAGATGAAACACTGAGGGAAATACGTGAACACGGAACGCCGGAGTTTCCTTTTGAATATTATCTGGATGATATCGATGAAATTGGTCAGGGTTATGTTGAATGGCACTGGCATAATGAGATTGAATGGGCATGGGTTGAATCTGGAAAAGTAATCTGCAGGATTGGAAATGAAAAGATTATCCTTGAAGCGGGGGAGGGGATTTTTATAAACAGCAGAGTGATCCACCGCTTTGAAACACCGGGTGGTGCGCTTATGCCAAATATCCTGCACGCTCCAGAGCTGCTTGCTGCGCGGGAAAGTGCAATTTATCAAAAATATGTTAGTCCTGTAATTACATATGGTAAAGAATATGTGATTTTGGAAAAAGAAAAAAATAGTGGTATATTAAGTCTGCTGGATGAGATATACAAAGATGCCGGAAAGGAAATGCTTAGAAAAGAACTGATTATACAGAACAAGATCAGCAGATTATGGGATGAATTGTTTGAAGAAGTTCCGAATATTGTACAGAGAGAGTCCCGGAATAAGAATCTCCTTTTACAGTCGCGGCTCAGAGAGATGATGCAGTTTATAGAAAACCATTATAAAGAACGAATTTCTTTGGAAAGGCTGGCAGCGGAAGCGAACATTAGTAAAAGTGAAGCCCTTCGATGCTTTAAGCGTGGAATAGGGACGACTCCGGTGAAATATTTGATCGATTACAGGCTGGAGAGGGCAAAAGAATTATTGTGTAAGACGAATGATACGGTTATTCGGGTTGCCGCAGATGTGGGAATAGATAATACAAGTTATTTTGTAAGAATATTTAAGAAAATGTATGGGATGACACCAGGAGCATTCCGGGAAGAAGAAGGACTGAAAAAGGCTGGAGAAAAATAACATATTAGAAGAAATTCTCCGAATTTAGTTGACTTTTTGATACATCATGATATCATTACTTCGTATGGCTGAAGTGTTCGGGAGGGCGGAACAACTGGCTTTGTAAGAAGAACAAAAGAGAGAGGTTTTGGGAAAAGGAAAATGAATGTGAAATACGATTACGAGAGAATTGTACAGGGGATCCTGGACATTGGGGAAGCTATGATTAGATGTGGAGCGGAGAACTTTCGTCTGCAGGACAGTCTGTACCGTATTTGCAGAAGTTATGGATTTGTAAAGTATGATATTTTTGTTATACCAAGCAATATCCAGATTACGGCAGAGACACCGGAAGGGCAGATTATTACACAGATCCGACTGGTAGAAATAGGGGAATGTGACTTTGACAAACTGGATTATCTGAATAATCTGTGCCGTAAAGTCTGTAAAGAAAAGCCGGATGCAAAAGAAATGAGTAGACAGTTTGAAGAGGTGATGGGAAGACCGGAACAGAAGTGGTACACCCATTATGCGGCCGGTATTTTAGGTGGTACCGGATTCGCGGTATTCTTTGGATGTGATATAAGGGATGCGATCATTGCGGTGATCGTATCAATTGTGATCGTTGCAGCAGGGAACTGGCTGGCCGAACGTGAGAAGAACCTGCTGGCATATAACCTGATCTTATCGTTTATTGCAGAGATGATCATTCTGTTATCTGTTAAATTTGGATTTGCGGATCATGGGGAGCGGATCATGATCGGAATTGTCATGCTCCTGATCAGTGGACTGAGTACGACGAACGGAATCCGTGATCTGCTTCAGAAAGACTTTATCTCCGGAACGATCAATATCATGAATTCCATGCTTGGTGCTTCCGGAATCGCATTTGGTACGGCGATACCGATGATTCTTTTTGGCGGTGTAGAGGCGGAAGGATTTATCCTTACCCCGAATCTGATCGTACAGCTGATTTCCTGTACCGCAGCCTGCGTGGGATTTGCACTGTGGTTTAAGATCCGGGGCATGCAGGTGGTTTACTGTGGAATCGGAGCATTTTTTACATGGCTGATTTATGCACTTGTTTATGAGGCGCGTCCAAGTAACTTCCTTGCAACTACAATTGCGGCGACATTCGTTGCATTCTATGCATTTATTATGTCGCGGATAAATAAAGCACCATCAACAATTTTCCTGACAGCGTCTGTATTCCCTCTGATTCCTGGACCGAATCTGTACTATGTAATGTACGCATGCGTAAGCGGGAATATGCATATGCTCCTGGAACAAACGATCACACTTTTTGCAACCTGCGTTGCAATTGCATTTGGATTTAACTTTGTAGATATTGCATCAAGAACTATCATGCGTGGTATGAAGGTAGAATATCACATTGGAAAAAGTGACAGATAAATAAAAAGTTTCAGCCGCGGATTTCATTCTGCGGCTGAAATTTTAGCCTGTGTGCCGGGAATATGCCTGGATGAGAGCAGATTCCGGATGCACCTGGACAGTCCGAAGGCTTTCGTAAAAAATTATTTAATTTCTTGACTTTATACTTTCGGTATGGTACACTAACCTAGCGAATGGAAGTATAGGTCTTTTTTTTATGCCTATTTTTAACAAAGAAAGTTTCAGGCGTGAAGCTTTCACGACAGCCTCGCAAGCTGTCATGCAACTAAAAATTAGAACATAAAAAGCGAGGTGGAAGTTGTGCGTACAAGAATTACACTGGAATGTACAGAATGCAAGCATCGTAACTACAACATGACAAAGGATAAGAAGTCTCATCCGGAACGCATGGAAACAAAGAAATACTGTAGATTCTGCAAATCACACACATTACACAAAGAGACGAAATAGTCGTTGAAGGGAAGTGAATGTTATGGGCGAATCTAAAGACAAAGCGAAGACAAAAGAGAAGAAAACTCCTTTCTTCAAAGGTCTGAAAGCTGAGTTTAATAAGATTATCTGGCCAGACAAAACCACACTTACCAAACAGACAGCTGCGGTCGTAGTTGTTTCCGTTATCTTAGGAGCGATTATCACGATCTGTGATATCCTGGTAAAATTCGGGGTAGATTTATTAGTTAGATAAGATACTGATAAATGGTAATGCAGGAAAGGTGAGTTTATGGCAGAAGCAAAATGGTATGTTGTGCATACCTATTCAGGGTATGAGAACAAGGTAAAAGCCAACATTGACAAAACGATCGAGAACCGTCATCTGGAAGATGAGATCCTTGAGGTCCGTGTTCCGATGCAGGAAGTTGTCGAATTGAAGAACGGCGTACAGAAAGCGTCTCAGAAAAAGATGTTTCCGGGATATGTTCTGATCCACATGATCATGAACGATGATACCTGGTATGTGGTACGAAACACAAGAGGTGTTACAGGATTTGTAGGTCCTGGATCCAAACCGGTTCCGCTTACAGATGAAGAGATGGCACCACTTGGTATCCAGAAAGAAGACATCGTGGTAGATTTTGAAGAAGGAGATACTGTGACAGTAACAGGCGGAGCCTGGGAAGGAACAGTCGGCATGATTCAGACTATCAATATGGCTAAACAGAGCCTGACGATCAATGTTGATTTATTCGGCCGCGAAACGCCGGTAGAAATCAGTTTCGCAGAAGTCAAAAAAATGTAACTTTATGCGCAGTGCATAATGAACACGTGGGAGGGAAATCCCCGCAAATACCACAAGGAGGTACTTTAAAATGGCAAAAAAAGTTTCAGGTTATATCAAATTACAGATTCCAGCTGGAAAGGCTACTCCGGCTCCACCGGTTGGTCCTGCTCTTGGACAGCACGGTGTAAATATCGTTGAATTTACAAAACAGTTCAACGCAAAGACAGCTGATCAGGGAGATCTGATCATTCCTGTAGTAATTACAGTTTACAGTGACAGAAGTTTCAGCTTCGTTACAAAGACTCCTCCGGCAGCAGTTCTTATTAAGAAAGCCTGCAACCTTAAATCTGGTTCAGGTGTTCCGAACAAGACAAAAGTTGCTAAGATTACAAAAGCTCAGGTAAAGGAAATCGCAGAACTCAAGATGCCAGACCTGAACGCTGCATCCGTAGAATCAGCTATGAGCATGATCGAAGGAACATGCCGCAGCATGGGTGTAACTGTAGTAGAGGACTAATTCAGACTGCATAAGCAGAATGTAAGGAAACTGAAAAAATACGTGGGAGGGAATTCCCGTAATCACCACTAGGAGGTATTTAGAATGAAAAGAGGAAAGAAATACGTAGAAGCTGCAAAGTTAATCGACAGAGCAACTCTCTATGATAGAGATGAAGCAATCGCACTTGTTAAGAAGAGCGCGACAGCTAAATTTGACGAAACAATCGAAGCTCATATCAGAACAGGATGTGACGGACGTCATGCAGATCAGCAGATCCGTGGCGCTGTAGTTCTTCCACACGGAACTGGTAAAAAGGTTCGTATCCTTGTATTTGCTAAGGACGCTAAAGCTGAAGAAGCTAAAGCTGCCGGAGCAGATTACGTAGGTGGAGATGAACTCATTCCGAAGATCCAGAATGAAAACTGGTTCGAATTCGATGTAGTTGTAGCTACACCGGATATGATGGGTGTTGTTGGACGTCTCGGACGTGTACTTGGACCAAAAGGTTTAATGCCAAACCCGAAGGCTGGTACAGTAACAATGGACGTTACAAAAGCTATCAACGAAATCAAAGCTGGTAAGATTGAGTACAGATTGGACAAGACAAATATCATCCATGTACCGGTAGGAAAAGCTTCTTTCACTGAAGAACAGCTTGCTGACAACTTCCAGACGCTTATCGATGCGATTAACAAAGCTAAACCGGCAGCAGTAAAGGGTCAGTATCTTAAGAGTGTGACACTTACTTCTACAATGGGACCTGGTGTAAAAATCAACCCAATGAAGCTTGCTTAATCAGTATTGAATAAATGTAAATAATAGAGACACCGTATGCGGAGTGATCCGTTACGGTGTCTTTTTGTGCAACATGAAATCTAACAAACAGTATTCTGTATACATTGTGCATTTTTTGACGAACAATGCATGAAAACATTGAAAATCGGGGAAAATAATGATAACCTATGCCTGTGAAAAAAATATCAAGCAATTAAAAGGAGGCACTTTGTCATGGTTAATATTCAAAAGGCAGCAATTATCGGATGTGGGTTTGTAGGAGCGTCCTCTGCGTTCAGCTTACTTCAGAAAGGGATCTTTTCCGAACTGGTACTGATCGATGCGAATAAAGAAAAAGCAGAAGGGGAGGCAATGGACATAAGCCACGGTAGACCATATGCGCACCCGATGAAAATATATGCGGGATCTTATGATGATATCAGTGATTGTTCACTAATCATCATTACAGCTGGGGCAAATCAAAAACCGGGAGAGACAAGACTGGATCTGGTACACAAAAATGTAGCAATTTTCAAATCGATTATTCCGGAAATCACAAAACGCGGATTTGAAGGAATCCTGCTTGTTGTAGCAAATCCAGTGGATATTCTGACTTATGCGGCACTTAAGATTTCCGGATATCCGAAGGAAAGAGTATTCGGAAGCGGAACCGTTCTGGATACTGCAAGATTCCGCTATCTGTTAAGTGAACATCTTCAGGTTGCGAGCCGGAGCGTACATGCCAATATCATCGGAGAGCATGGAGACAGTGAGCTTGCTGTATGGAGCGGGGCAAATGTAGCGGGAATTCCAATCAATGATTTCTGTGAACTTCGCGGACATTATCAGCATCAGGAATCTATGGAAAGAATTTATAAGACCGTGCGGGACAGTGCTTATGATATTATCCAGAAAAAGGGTGCAACCTATTATGGTGTGGCAATGGCGGTTGCGAGAATTGCAGAAAGCATTGTTATGAATGAAAATGCGGTTCTTCCTGTCACGAGTCTGATGGAGGGAGAATACGGACTGGAAGGACTCTGTATCAGTGTTCCGACCATAGTTTCGCAGAAAGGTGCAGAAAAAGTTCTTGAGATTCCACTGAGCGATGAAGAAAAAGAAAAATTGCTTTCATCTGCAAAAGAATTGAAGGAAGTTCTGGATGGTTTGGACTTATAATAGAAGAAACTGGATGAAATTGAAAAAATTGAAAAAATACACTTGACTTTCTGGTAAACGTATGCTATATTTACGAAGTAACTGCCGAAGACAGTAGGTGCCGTAAGGCATAAGGGTCAAAACGCCTACCGAGGAAGACAAGATTCATTAGATTTGAATTTGTAAACCTCTGTGCTTTGGCGCGGAGGTTTTTTAGCGCATGATTGCGTGATATGAAAGTCCCCGCTGGGACCGAGACTTTCTGGCAGTTGAAAATACTACAAGGAGGTGCACCATTCGTGGCAAAAGTTGAATTAAAACAACCTATCGTACAGGCAATCGTTGAAGATCTCACAGATGCTCAGTCAGCAGTTATCGTTAACTACTGTGGACTTACAGTAGCTCAGGATACTGAACTTCGTAAACAGCTGAGAGAAGCAGGTGTTATCTACAAAGTTTGCAAGAACACAATGATGAAGAGAGCTTTTGAAGGAACAGATTTCGCACAGCTTGACGAATATCTGGAAGGACCGAACGCTATTGCAATTTCTAAAGAAGATGCAACAGCACCGGCAAGAATCATCTGCAATTTCGCTAAGAAAGCAGAAGCTCTTGAAGTAAAAGCAGGTGTAGTTGAAGGCTCAGTATATGACGCAGCTGGTATTCAGGAACTTTCTAAGATTCCGTCAAGAGAAGTACTGCTGTCCAAATTACTTGGAAGCTTACAGTCACCTATTACAAACCTTGCTCGTGTTCTTAATCAGATCGCAGAACAGGGTGATGCTCCGGCAGAAGCTGAAGCAGAAGCACCGGCAGCAGAGTAAGCTGTACCGGAATCCCATCCGAGTGTGGGAACAGTAAGAGGCGAAAGAGCCAATCATTAAAATCAAATGGAGGAAAATAAAATGGCAAAATTAACAACAGCAGAATTTATTGAAGCTATCAAAGAATTATCTGTACTTGAATTAAATGACTTAGTTAAAGCATGTGAAGAAGAATTTGGTGTATCCGCAGCAGCAGGTGTTGTAGTAGCAGCAGCTGCAGAAGGTGGAGCAGCAGCAGAAGAAAAAGATGAGTTCGACGTAGAACTTGTTTCTGCTGGAGCATCTAAAGTTAAAGTTATCAAAGTTGTTCGTGAAATCACAGGACTTGGACTTAAAGAAGCTAAAGAATTAGTTGACGGAGCACCGAAGGTAGTTAAAGAAGGCGTTTCTAAAGCTGAAGCTGAAGAAATCAAAACAAAACTTGAAGCTGAAGGAGCAGAAGTTAACCTTAAGTAATTTTGGTTATCACACTGTGAATGACAAGAGCGTATCGCGCAGGATTTCCTGCAGTGATACGCTCTTTTGATTTTTTATACTTTTCTGCGGTATGCATACAATGATGATGAGGATTGCGAGAGTGCAAAGCACGTAGCAATCTGGTATCAAAGGGACCGAAAGTAAATTTTGCCACTTACATTATAAAATACAATAAAAATACAATTCTTTGAAAAGTTAGACTTGACAATCGGGAAAAACCTGTGGTAAAGTAAAAAATGCGCTATTGTGGAAACGTATGCCATAAGTGCGCCCTGAATAAGGCGGAAATAACCCGAAAATTTATCATATAAGGAGTGAAACGTCAAATGGAGAAAAACAGAATTCGTCCCATCACAAACGGAAAAAGTATGCGCATGAGCTATTCCCGGCAAAAAGAAGTACTCCAAATGCCTAATTTGATCGAAGTTCAGACCGACTCTTACAAATGGTTCCTGGATGAAGGATTAAAAGAAGTATTTGATGATATTTCTCCGATTACCGATTACAGCGGACATCTGAGCCTGGAATTTGTCGACTTTACATTGTGCACAGATGAAACCAAGTACACAATCGAGGAATGTAAAGAACGCGATGCTACTTATGCTGCACCGCTTAAAGTGAAGGTAAGACTTCACAACAAAGAGACAGATGAGATCAATGAACATGAGATCTTTATGGGTGATTTACCGATTATGACAAGAACCGGTACCTTTGTAATCAATGGTGCGGAACGTGTTATTGTCAGCCAGCTGGTGCGTTCACCTGGTATTTATTATGGAATTGCGCATGATAAACTTGGTAAAGAATTATACTCTTGCACCGTTATCCCGAACAGGGGTGCATGGCTTGAATATGAGACGGACTCCAATGACGTTTTCTATGTCCGTGTGGACAGAACCCGTAAGGTGCCGATCACAGTCCTGATCCGTGCACTTGGTATTGGAACGAATGCTGAGATTATCGATCTTTTTGGTGAAGAGCCAAAGATTCTCGCAAGTTTCACAAAGGATACTTCAGAGAACTATCAGGAAGGTCTTCTCGAATTATATAAGAAGATCCGTCCGGGTGAACCACTTGCTGTAGACAGTGCAGAAAGTCTGATCACCAGCATGTTCTTTGACCCGAGACGTTATGACCTTGCAAAGGTTGGACGTTATAAATTTAATAAGAAGCTTATGCTCAAGAACCGTATCACAGGACATACGCTGGCTGAAGACGTAGTAAGCCCGATGACAGGTGAAGTAATTGCAGAAGCAGGAGCTGTCGTTGACAGAGAACTTGCAGATGCCATCCAGAATGCAGCTGTTCCATATGTGTGGATCGCAAGAGAAGAAAGTGACCGTAATATCAAAGTACTTTCTAATATGATGGTAGATCTCAAAGCTGTATGTGGAATCGATCCGGAAGAAGTTGGCGTAACTGAACTGGTATACTATCCGGTACTTGCTGAACTCCTGGAAGAGACGGCCGGAGATATCGATGAGCTGAAAGAAGCAATTCATAAGAATATTCATGAACTGATTCCGAAGCATATTACAAAAGAAGACATTATGGCGTCTATCAATTACAATATGCATCTTGAATATGGAATCGGTAAAGATGATGATATTGACCACTTGGGTAACAGACGTATCCGTGCGGTTGGAGAACTTCTCCAGAATCAGTACAGAATCGGTCTTTCAAGACTGGAAAGAGTTGTTCGTGAAAGAATGACAACACAGGATCTGGAGGGCATTTCTCCACAGTCACTGATCAATATCAAGCCTGTAACTGCTGCTGTTAAAGAGTTCTTCGGATCATCACAGCTGTCACAGTTCATGGATCAGAATAACCCGCTTGGTGAGCTGACTCACAAGAGACGTCTTTCCGCACTTGGTCCTGGTGGACTTTCCCGTGACCGTGCCGGATTCGAGGTTCGTGACGTTCACTACTCACATTACGGAAGAATGTGTCCGATCGAGACACCTGAAGGACCGAACATCGGTCTGATCAACTCTCTCGCATGTTATGCAAGAATCAATGAGTACGGATTTATAGAAGCACCGTACCGTAAGATTGACAAAACAGATCCGCAGAATCCGGTCGTAACCGAAGAGGTAGTATATATGACTGCGGATGAAGAAGATAATTATCATGTAGCACAGGCGAATGAGCCTCTGGATGAGGAAGGACATTTCATTCATAAGAATGTATCTGGTCGTTTCCGTGATGAGACTCAGGAATACGAGAAAAGAATGTTTGATTACATGGACGTATCTCCGAAGATGGTATTCTCTGTTGCTACAGCACTGATTCCGTTCCTGCAGAACGATGATGCGAACCGTGCGCTGATGGGGTCCAACATGCAGCGTCAGGCCGTACCGCTTCTTACTACAGAAGCACCGGTAGTCGGAACAGGTATGGAAGTAAAATCTGCTGTCGACTCAGGTGTATGTGTCGTTGCAGAAGAAGGTGGTATTGTTGAAAGATCAACATCTACCGAAATCACAATCAAACAGGATGACAAGACAAAAAAGACTTATAAGCTGACCAAATTCCTGCGAAGCAACCAGAGCAACTGCTATAACCAGAGACCGATCGTTGTTAAAGGTGAAAGAGTTGAAAAGGGACAGGTAATCGCAGACGGACCTTCTACCTCCAATGGTGAGATGGCGCTTGGTAAGAACCCGTTGATCGGATTTATGACCTGGGAAGGTTACAACTACGAGGATGCTGTACTTCTTAGTGAACGTCTTGTACAGAATGATGTTTATACATCTGTTCATATCGAAGAATATGAAGCAGAAGCCCGTGATACAAAGCTCGGACCAGAAGAAATCACACGCGATATTCCTGGCGTAGGAGATGATGCACTGAAAGATCTGGATGAGAGAGGTATTATCCGTATCGGTGCTGAGGTTCGTGCAGGAGATATTCTTGTCGGCAAAGTTACTCCGAAGGGAGAGACAGAACTGACAGCAGAGGAAAGACTTCTTCGTGCAATTTTTGGAGAAAAAGCTCGTGAAGTAAGAGATACTTCTCTGAAAGTACCTCATGGTGAATACGGTATCGTTGTAGATGCAAAAGTATTTACAAGAGAAAATGGGGATGAACTTTCACCGGGAGTTAATCAGGCAGTCCGTATCTACATCGCACAGAAGAGAAAGATCTCTGTAGGTGATAAGATGGCCGGACGTCATGGTAACAAGGGTGTTGTTTCCCGTGTACTTCCTGTAGAAGATATGCCGTTCCTTCCGAACGGACGTCCGCTTGACATCGTGCTGAACCCACTGGGTGTACCGTCACGTATGAATATCGGACAGGTACTGGAGATCCACCTTTCTCTGGCTGCCAAAGCACTTGGATTCAACATTGCAACACCAGTATTCGATGGTGCAAACGAGGTTGATATTATGGATACCCTGGATCTGGCGAACGATTATGTTAACCTGTCCTGGGAAGAATTTGAAGCAAGACATAAAGAAGAACTTCTTCCGGAAGTTATGGATTATCTGTATGAGAACAGAGACCACAGAGCACTGTGGAAAGGCGTTCCGCTTTCAAGAGACGGTAAAGTAAGACTGAGAGACGGTCGTACCGGAGAATATTTCGACAGCCCGGTAACAATCGGACACATGCATTATCTGAAACTGCATCACCTGGTTGATGATAAGATCCATGCACGTTCAACCGGTCCTTACTCACTGGTAACACAGCAGCCACTTGGTGGTAAAGCACAGTTCGGTGGACAGCGTTTCGGAGAGATGGAGGTTTGGGCACTAGAAGCTTACGGTGCATCTTATACTCTGCAGGAAATCCTGACAGTTAAATCCGATGATGTGGTTGGCCGTGTGAAGACATACGAAGCAATCATCAAAGGTGAAAATATTCCTGAACCGGGAATTCCGGAATCCTTCAAGGTACTTCTTAAAGAACTTCAGTCACTCGGTCTGGATGTACGTGTCTTGGATGAGAACAATGAAGAAGTTCAGATCATGGAAAGTGTAGATTACGGTGATACAAACCTGAATCACATTATTGAAGGAGACAGACGCTACAATAACGATGAAGATTATGGTAAACACGGATACAGCAAGCAGGAATTCTCAGAAGGAGAACTGGTTGATGTAAATGATGAGCCGGAGGAAGATGACAGCTTCGACGATTTTGATGGCGATATGAACGATGATTTTGATGACGACATGGATTTAGAATAGGAGGATGCCGAGAATGACAGAAACAAAAAAAGAACCAACGTATCAACCGATTTCATTTGATGCGATTAAAATAGGTCTGGCATCTCCGGAAAAGATTCTGGAATGGTCAAGAGGTGAAGTTACAAAACCGGAGACAATCAACTACAGAACACTGAAGCCGGAAAGAGACGGTCTGTTCTGTGAGAAAATCTTTGGACCTAGCAAAGACTGGGAATGCCACTGTGGTAAATACAAAAAGATCCGTTATAAAGGTGTTGTATGCGATCGCTGTGGTGTAGAAGTAACAAAGGCAACTGTGCGACGTGAACGTATGGGTCACATCGCACTTGCGGCACCGGTTTCTCATATCTGGTATTTCAAAGGTATTCCGAGCCGTATGGGACTGATCCTGGATCTTTCACCGAGAACTTTGGAAAAAGTACTGTATTTCGCTTCTTATATCGTACTTGATAAGGGAGAGACAGATCTCTCTTACAAGCAGGTTCTTTCAGAAGCTGAATACCAGGAAGCAAGAGAAAACTGGGGCAATGGCTTCCGCGTAGGAATGGGAGCAGAAGCGATCAAAGAACTTCTTGAAGCGATTGATCTTGAAAAAGATTATGCTGAACTGCAGGCAGGACTTGAGGGTGCTACCGGACAGAAGAGAGCAAGAATCGTTAAGAGACTTGAAGTAGTAGAAGCTTTCCGCGAATCAGGAAATAAACCGGAATGGATGATCATGACTGCAATCCCGGTAATTCCGCCGGATCTGCGTCCGATGGTACAGCTGGATGGTGGACGTTTTGCAACATCTGACCTGAATGATCTGTACAGAAGAATTATCAACAGAAATAACCGTCTGAGAAGACTCCTTGAACTGGGAGCTCCGGACATTATCGTTAGAAACGAAAAGAGAATGCTGCAGGAAGCTGTAGATGCTCTGATCGACAATGGACGTCGTGGACGTCCGGTAACAGGTCCTGGAAACAGAGCACTGAAATCCCTTTCTGATATGCTGAAAGGTAAATCAGGACGTTTCCGTCAGAACCTGCTCGGAAAACGTGTTGACTACTCAGGACGTTCCGTTATCGTTGTAGGACCGGAACTGAAAATCTATCAGTGCGGTCTTCCGAAAGAAATGGCAATCGAGCTGTTCAAGCCGTTTGTTATGAAAGAACTTGTTGAGAGCGGAGCTGCTCACAATATTAAGAATGCTAAGAAAATGGTAGAGCGTCTTCAGCCGGAAGTATGGGATGTGCTTGAAGATGTAATCAAAGAGCATCCGGTTATGCTGAACCGTGCTCCTACACTTCACCGTCTTGGTATCCAGGCATTTGAACCGATTCTGGTAGAAGGTAAAGCAATTAAGCTTCATCCACTGGTATGTACCGCATTCAATGCCGATTTCGATGGTGACCAGATGGCGGTTCATCTTCCGCTTTCTGTAGAAGCTCAGGCTGAGTGCCGTTTCCTTCTGCTTTCACCAAACAACCTTCTGAAACCGTCTGATGGTGGTCCGGTAGCTGTTCCTTCACAGGATATGGTTCTTGGTATCTACTATCTGACACAGGAAAGACCGGGAGCCAAGGGAGAAGGAAAAGTATTCAAGAGTGTGAATGAAGCAATTCTTGCTTATGAAAACGGAGTTGTAACTCTTCACTCAAGAATCAAAGTACGTGTGACAAAGACGATGCCGGATGGAACAAAGAAGACCGGTACAGTAGAGTCTACACTTGGACGTTTCATTTTCAACGAAATCATTCCGCAGGATCTTGGTTTTGTTGATCGTGAAAAAGAAGGAAATGAACTGGTTCTTGAAGTGGATTTCCATGTAGGAAAGAAACAGCTGAAACAGATTCTTGAAAAAGTTATTAACACACATGGTGCGTCAGCTACAGCTGAAGTACTTGACCATGTAAAATCAATGGGATACAAGCTCTCTACAAGAGCAGCTATGACTGTATCTATTTCAGATATGACTGTACCGCCACAGAAACCGGAATTGATCGCAAGAGCACAGGCAACGGTTGATAAGATCACACGTAACTTCAAGCGTGGTCTTATTACAGAAGAAGAACGTTACAAAGAAGTTGTAGAGACCTGGAAAGAAACAGATGATGAGCTTACAGAAGCCCTTCTTACAGGACTTGATAAATACAACAACATCTTCATGATGGCGGATTCCGGAGCCCGTGGATCTGATAAACAGATCAAACAGCTTGCAGGTATGCGTGGACTTATGGCTGATACAACCGGTCATACGATCGAGCTGCCTATCAAGTCAAACTTCCGTGAAGGTCTGGACGTACTGGAATACTTCATGTCTGCGCATGGAGCTCGAAAAGGTATGTCAGATACTGCCCTTCGTACAGCCGATTCAGGATACCTGACAAGACGTCTTGTTGACGTATCACAGGATCTGATCATCCGTGAGGTTGACTGTGTAAGCAAAGATGCTGAAATTCCGGGAATGTATCTGCATGCATTCATGGATGGAAATGAAGAAATCGAAAGTCTTCAGGAACGTATTACAGGAAGATATTCATGCTATACAATTTGTGACAAAGATGGCAATGTGCTTGTAAAAGCAAACCACATGATCACACCAAAACGTGCAGAAAAGATCATGAAATACGGTGTGGATGAAAATGGAAATTCACCACTTAAGAAAGTGAAAGTCCGTACAATCCTGACCTGTAAATCACACATTGGTATCTGTGCGAAATGTTATGGTGCCAATATGGCAACAGGTGAACCTGTACAGGTTGGTGAAGCTGTCGGTATTATTGCAGCTCAGTCAATCGGTGAACCTGGTACACAGCTGACCATGCGTACTTTCCATAGTGGTGGTGTAGCCGGTGGAGATATCACACAGGGTCTTCCTCGTGTCGAAGAACTTTTTGAAGCAAGAAAGCCGAAAGGTCTTGCTATCATCACAGAAATCGCAGGTGTTGCAAACCTGAACGATACAAAGAAGAAGCGTGAAATCATTGTTACCAATCAGCAGACAGGTGAGACAAAGACTTATCTGATTCCTTATGGATCACGTATTAAAGTACAGGATGGAGCTGTTCTGGAAGCCGGTGACGAGCTTACAGAAGGTAGCGTGAACCCGCATGACCTTCTTAAGATCAAAGGTCTTCGTGCTGCACAGGACTACATGCTTCAGGAAGTACAGAGAGTATACCGTCTGCAGGGTGTAGAAATCAACGATAAGCATATCGAAGTTATCGTTCGTCAGATGCTGAAGAAGATTCGCATCGAAGAAAGAGGAGATACTGAATTCCTTCCGGGAACAATGGTAGATGTCCTTGAGTTCAACGATGTAAATGAACAGATGGTAGCAGAAGGTAAAGAGCCTGCAACAGGAGAACAGATCATGCTTGGTATTACTAAGGCATCCCTGGCAACAGATTCCTTCCTGTCAGCTGCATCCTTCCAGGAGACAACCAAGGTTCTGACTGAGGCTGCTATCAAAGGCAAGGTTGACCACCTGATCGGTCTGAAAGAGAACGTCATTATCGGTAAACTGATTCCGGCAGGAACAGGTATGAGAAAATACCGTGATGTTAAGCTTGATACAGGCCTTGGTATGGATATGGACGACGAAATCAGTTTTGATGATTTTGATATGGATGATGATACTGAGTCTGAAGCACCGGCAGAGACAGCAGAAACTGTTGAAAGCGAAGAAAATGCTGACGAAACAGTTACAGTTGAAGAATAGGCTTTATATGCTAAGAGAGGCAGATACGTTGAATGGCGTGTCTGCTTTTCTTGCTTTAAAGACATGAAAAACAAAAATATTTAAAAATTATTTCCAATTCTTTAACACTTTACAAAAATAAAGGGTTGCAAAATATGAAAAAATACAGTAGCATATAAATAATCAGTCGAAAATCAGGGGGTGTGATATGCTGGATTTAGCTCATATTGGTGAACGGATCAGAGAATGCAGAAAAAAGAAAATGATGACAATCCGGGTTTTGGGAGAATATACAGGGCTTTCAGCGGGCTATCTGAGTATGCTGGAACAGAATAAGACATCTCCGAATGTGGACAGCCTTGCGCGAATTTGTGAAGCACTGGATATTGATATCCAGTATGCACTGGAAGGGGAAATGCCGGGAAAGACGATTATACACAGAGAAGAAATGAGTAAGCATCTTTATCCGGAAGAAAATATGACAGTTGAGGTTGCAGACTTTGGTCAGGGAGAATCGATTTTTGAATATATTACGATTGAACCGGGAGAATCTGCGAAAAAAGAAGAATATCGTCATGTCTTTTCGGAAATGTGTATGGTGATAAAAGGAACTCTGAATGTAGAGATGGAAGGAAAAATTTGCAGTTTACATCCGGGAGACAGTATATATATAAAGAGCAGAGAGCGTCATAGTATTTCCAATCCTGGAAAAGAACCTTGTGTGAGTATATGGGTATATCACCGGGATGTACCAAGACTGTTTGGAAGAAATGAAAATAAAAGGTGAAAATTAAATTGTGAAATAAATGAAATAAATAGCATTCCTCTTGACAATCTTAGAGTATGGTTCTATAATAAGAAAAAAAGTTACACATATGAATAAATATTCATTTAAGTGAATTTACAAAATTGAACTGTTAAAACAGGGTTTCTTCGAAATTCACGCAGCTCTGAAGACAGTGTTATTTACTAAAGTGTATAAAGATTAGATTTTTATACATACAATACGGACAATCTAATAATTAAACATAGACGTCATAGCGTGAAACTATGACCTTTGAAAGAAGACAAGGACGTCATGATGCAAATCATGGCGTTCTTTTGTTTACACCACTAGACTGCGGTCTAGTAAAGTATTACATTGTCGCAGAGGGACGGACTCACAAAAGAAAAGTCCTTGACACAAAAACAATAGTTCATGAGAGGAGAAAAAATGGAGCGATTAACAAAACTAAGAGAGTACATGGAAAAGGAAAATCTGGATGGATTTTATGTTGCAAAGCCGGCGAACGTACGCTGCATCAGTGGATATACCGGAGAGGATTCATTCCTTTTCATTACAAAGGCTAATCAATATTTTATTACAGATGCCAGATATACAGAGCAGGCATCCTATGAATGCCCGGAGTATGAAATTGTAAACTGGAGAATCGGGTTCGGCGGAAATATGGGGAAAGCTGTTGCCGGATACGCAGAAAAAGACGGAGTAAAGGCAATCGGATTTGAACAGGATTATCTGACCTTTGAAAAATGGAATGCAATGCAGGCTGAGATTAGTGCAGAGATGGTGCCAACCCTGAATGCGATTGAAGGATTACGCGCCATCAAAACACCAGAGGAAATTAAAAATCTTACGATTTCCTGTGATATTGCATGCAGAGCTTTTGAAAAAATTCTGAAGGATATCCGAGTTGGTATCACAGAAAAGGAAATTGCATCCAGACTTTCCCATTACATGGTAATGGAAGGCGCAGATACAAAGCCTTATGGCGGAATTGTTATTTCAGGAGCAAAGACTTCACTGCTCCATGGTATTCCGGACCAAAACCCGATAGAATATGGTGATTTTGTTTTAATGGATTTTGGATGTCAGTACAAAGGTTATCTTTCCGATATGACAAGAACAGTTGTTGTCGGCAAAGCAGATGCAAAACAGAAAGAAGTTTATGATCTGTGCCGTCGCATGACAGAAGATACAGAAGCATCCGTAAAACCAGGAGTAACAGGAACCTCCTGTTATGAAGCTTCCATGGAAGCAATCAAAGATACTGAATATCTGAAGTATAATTATACAGGTATTGGTCATGGAGTGGGGCTGTTCGTCCATGAACTCCCGTTTATCGGGCTGAACTGTGAGAATATCTTACAGGAGAACAGTGTAATGACAGTAGAACCAGGAATTTATATTCCGGGCTGGGGTGGTGTCCGAATCGAAGATCAGGGCATCATCACAAAAGACGGATATGAGAACCTGATCAGTGCTACACATGAGCTAATAGAATTATAAATGAAAAAGGAGGACAACATTTATGAAAAAGAAATTATTAGCAGCTTTACTTGCTACAGCAATGACAGTAACAATGTTTGCTGGCTGTGGTACACCGGGATCCAAAGATTCCAAGAAAGATGACAGCAGTGCTTCATCAGGAAAGAAGAGAATTACTTACACACTTCGTGAAGACCTTCCTTCTATGGATCCACAGAACAGTAACTCTATCTCATGTGCAACAGCAGAAATCTGCACCTATGCGATGCTGACACGTAACGTGGAAGGCGAAATCAAACCAGATGCAGCTGAAAGCTGGGATATTTCAGATGACGGACTTACTTACACATTCCACCTTCGTGATGGACTGAAATGGTCTGACGGAGAAGATGTAAAAGCAGGCGATTATGTTTATGGTATCCAGAGACTTATGGATCCAGAAATGGCAAGCGATTACGCATTCATCGGATATATCCTCAAAAACGGTGCAGAAGTAAATAGCGGTTCTGTGCCTGTCGATGAACTTGGCGTATCTGCACCAGATGACAAGACAGTTGTTATCGAACTTGCACATCCGGCTACATACTTCCTTAGTATGGCTGCTATGGCAACATTCGGTCCTACAAGAAAAGATTATGTAGAAAAATACGGAAAAGAATATGCAGCTGATCCGGAAAAATCTGTTTATAACGGACCGTTCAAGATGACAGAGTGGAAACATGGCGATGAAATGATCCTTTCTAAGAATGAAAATTACTGGGATGCAGACAGCATCAAGCTTGATGAAATCTGCGTAAAGACAGTTGCAGATGCTAAGACAGCGGTTGCTATGTGGGAACAGGGCGAAGTTGATATCACAGTTGTACCTACTGAAATGACAGATCAGTATACAGAAAATACTGAATTCTACTATACAGGTGCAGATGATTACATCATGCTCAACATGTCAGAAGACAGACCGCTTGCTAACAAGAACCTGAGATTTGCTTTGAACTATGCAATCAACAGAACAGAATACAACAAGCTGGTTAACAATGATGTATATGACGTTGCACAGAGACTTGTACTTCCAAACGTGCAGGCGGCAGATGACCAGACATACGGAGAAGCTTATCCATATACACCATTCCCGGCAGAAAATGATAATGATAAAGCAAAAGAATATCTGGATGCAGCAATGAAAGAAATGGGCGTTTCTAATCCGGCAGACATCAAGATTACTCTTCTTACAACTGATACAGATGGTGCTAAGAAGCAGGCTGAAGTTCTTCAGGAACAGTATCAGAAGAACCTTGGTATTACAGTAGAAATCAACCAGGTAACTTACAAACAGAGACTTCAGATGGAAACTGAAAAAGATTACGATATGGTAGTAACAGGATGGGTTCCGGACTACTCTGACGCATACTCTTATCTGGAACTGTGGATCAGTGATGGTCAGTATAACCACTCTGGATATGCGAACGCTGAATACGACAAGCTTCTTAAAGATTCTCAGACAGAGACAGATGCTAAGACAAGACAGGATATGCTGTTCCAGGCAGAAAAGATCTTCCTTGAAGAAGATTCCGCTCTTGTACCGCTTCAGTTACGTAGAGACCAGTATCTGATCAATCCGAAGATTTCTAACTTCAATGTATACTTTGTCGGATATGACTTCGATCTGGTATATGCAGACATCAGCGAATAATACAGTTGGATGGTAACATACCTTGCGGTCGGCGCGGACTTACTGGTCCGCACCGGCTGCTTATTTGAGGGTTTTGATTATTTTGAGGGGTAGATTTGGTATGTATCAGCCAATAGGAAGTATGTGAAATAATCAAAGCTATCAAATAAAGAAAAATGAAGGGAGACAAAAGAATGGCAAAATATATAGCTAAACGAGTTGCATTAGCCATCGTAACACTTTTGGTACTTACAAGTGTTGTATTCGTCCTGGTTCGTCTGATGCCGGGAGATCCGTTCTCAAGTGACAAGATGACACCGGAGATCAAAGCGAATCTGGAAGCTTACTATGGTTTGGATAAACCGCTTGCAGAGCAGTATATAACTTATATGAAGAATGTGCTTCATGGTGATCTGGGGTATTCTATGAAGTATGAAAGTCAGACAGTTAACCGTATTATTGCTGACTCATTCCCATACTCAGCAGACCTGGGAATCCGTTCACTGTGCTTTGCACTGTTCTTCGGACTGATCCTTGGAATTGTAGCAGCACTGAATCGAGGAAAGAAACTGGACTTCGTCTGTATTTTGATTGCGATCATTGGTACATCGATTCCTGACTTCATCATGGGATCTGTACTTCAGTATTTCTTCGGAATCAAATGGCAGATTCTTCCGGTTGCGCAGTACACAAGCTTTAAGCACACAATTTTACCGTCAATCGCGGTTGGATTCTATACACTGGCATCCATTTCCCGTCTGATGCGTTCCAGTATGCTGGAAGTTGTATCTTCAGATTATACAAAGACAGCACGTGCGAAAGGTTTATCGGATTTCCGAATTACAGTTAAACATCAGATCCGTAATGCGATCACACCGATCATTACCATTATGGGACCGACAGTTGCATCTGTATTAACAGGAACATTCGTAATCGAAGCCCTTTTCGCAATCCCTGGAATGGGAAAACATTATGTAGACAGTATTAACATGGCAGATTATACACTGGTTCTTGGTATGACGATCTTCTACGGAGCATTCCTGATCGTGTCAATCCTGATTGTAGATATCTTATACGGTATTGTAGATCCGAGAATCCGTCTGAGTGGTAAAAAAAGGTAGGTGACGAGAAATGGCAGAAATTACAAAAGAACAGTTTAAAGTTGTAGGAAAAAATACAAAGACAATGGAGTCTATTTCCCGTCCGAATATTGGTTACTGGCAGGATGCATGGAGACGAATCCGCAAGAATAAGATTGCATTCTTCTCATTGTGCCTGATTGGACTTTATGTACTTATGGCGATCTTTGTTCCAATGTTCAGCAAATATGACATTGCAACACAGAGTGTGGCAGAGATGAACCAGAGTTTTTCAAAAGCACATTGGTTTGGAACAGACTCTCTTGGACGTGATCTCTGGGTTCGTGCATGGTCTGGTGCGAGAGTATCTTTGACAATTGGTTTTGCAGCCAGCATCATCAATGCAATCGTTGGATCTATCATGGGTGGTATCTCAGGATTCTACGGTGGCAAGATCGATATGGTTATCCAGCGTGTCGTTGACGTATTATACGGAATCCCAAGTCTGATCGTTACCATTCTTCTTATGGTAGTTGTTGGTAACGGTGTACACTGTTTGATTCTTGCTATGTGTTGCGTCGGATGGATCGGTGGATGTCGTTTCGTTCGTGGTGAAGTATTAAAACTGAGAGAATCTGATTTCGTATCTGCAGCCAAGATCCTTGGTGTGCCGGATATCGTAATCATTGTAAAACATATTTTACCGAATATCATGGGACTTATCATTACAAACCTGACAATGGCTATTCCGGGAGCTATTTTCCAGGAGGCATTCCTGAGCTATATCGGTCTGGGTATCAAACCACCGAACTGCAGCTGGGGTGTACTTGCAAAAGACGGAATCGCACAGCTGAGAATTCATCCGTACCAGGTATTTGTACCGGCATTCCTGATTTGTACAACAATGCTTGCGCTGAATCTTCTTGGTGATGGGCTTCGTGATGCATTTGACCCGAAACTTAGAGGAACCGAGTAGGAAGGAGTATAGAAGATGGAAAATTTATTGGAAGTAAAAAATCTGCAATTCTCTTTCCGTACATACGGTGGAGTTGTAAAAGCTGTTCGTGATGTCAGCTTTGAAGTCCGTCCGGGAGAAATTCTTGGTATAGTTGGAGAATCCGGATGTGGAAAGAGTGTTACCTCTCAGTGTCTGATGAGACTGAATCCAGAACCGCCTGGATTCTTTGAAGGCGGAGAGATTCTTTATAAAGGAAAAGATGTTCTGAAAATGAACAAAAAAGAACTTCGTCAGTTCCGTGGAAAAGAGATCAGTTATATTTTTCAGGATCCTATGACCTCATTGAACCCGACAATGCGTATCGGAAAACAGATTGAAGAAGTATTCGTCGGAAGAAAAGGTATGAGTGCAGCTGAGAAAAAAGCAAAAGCACTTGAAATCCTTAAAATGGTAGGTATCTCTGATGGAGAACGCCGTTACAAACAGTATCCACATGAACTTTCAGGTGGTATGAAACAGCGTGTTATGATCGCGATCGCTCTGGTGGGAAGCCCGAGCATCGTTATTGCCGATGAGCCGACTACTTCTTTGGATGTTACAATTGAAGCGCAGATTCTTGATGTACTGAAAAATCTTCAGAAAACACTTGGGACATCTATTATCCTGATCACACATGACCTTGGTGTTATCGCAAAGCTTTGCGACCGTGTACTGGTTATGTATGGAGGAAAGATCGTAGAACGTGGATCTGTAGATGAGATTTTCTATGATACAGCACATCCTTATACAAAAGGACTTATGCATTCAATTGCCAAACTGGATACAGCAAAAGGCCACAAATTGCAGCCAATCGAAGGAACACCTCCGGATCTGTTTGCACCTCCGAAAGGATGTCCGTTCGCAGCAAGATGTGAATACTGCATGGAAATCTGTAAAGATATGCCGCCACAGACTTATGAGCTTTCAAAAGAACATGAAACCTGTTGCTGGCTGCAGCATGAATATGCACCGGATACAGACATGAGAAGAAAAGTAACTGAGAAAGGAGAGGTGTAAAATGGAAAATACAGAAAAAAAACAGCCTCTCGTACAGGTGAAAAACTTATGTAAATATTTTGAAATCAGCCGTAAAGAAACCTTAAAAGCGGTTGATGATCTTACATTTGATATTTATAAAGGTGAGACAGTCAGCCTGGTAGGTGAGTCCGGCTGTGGTAAATCTACAACAGGACGTACCATGATCAAGTTATACAATCCGACTTCGGGAAATGTATATTATGATGGAAAAGATATTTTCAAATACAATCATGCAGAGCAGAAAGAATTCTGTAAGAAGGTACAGATGATTTTTCAGAACCCGTATTCATCACTGAATCCACGTATGACTGTTAAGGATATCGTTGGAGAAGGTCTGAAACAGCATGGAATGTCAACAAAGGATGCAGATGCAAAAGTAGAGCAGCTGCTTGCTACAGTTGGTCTTAATAAAGATCATATGTCACGTTTCCCACACGAATTCTCAGGTGGACAGAGACAGCGTATCGGTATCGCACGTGCTCTTTCTGTTGATCCGGAATTCATCATCTGTGATGAGCCGATTTCAGCTCTTGATGTGTCTATCCAGGCACAGGTTATCAATATGCTGAAAGAACTGCAGGAAGAAAGAGGACTGACTTACCTGTTTATCGCGCATGACCTTAGTGTCGTAAAATATATTTCTGACCGTGTAGTTGTTATGTACCTCGGAACAATGGTCGAGACTGCTGAGACAGATGAACTTTATGCTCATCCGATGCATCCATATACACAGGCACTGCTTTCTGCAATCCCGGAAGCAGATCCGAATAAAGCAAAAGCGAACCAGCGTATTCCGATCAAGGGTGAGATCCCAAGCCCGATCAATCCGAAGAACTGCTGTCGTTTCGCTGAGAGATGTCAGCATGCGACAGAACGCTGCTTTAAGGAAATGCCGCAGATGAAAGAGATTGCTCCTGGACATAAGGTGGCATGCCATCTTGTAGAAGATAAATAAAAAGTAGTAATATAATAAAGAAGACGAAGGACTTAAGAAGAGTTCTTCGTTTTCTTTTTGTTTTATGAGAAATTCCGATGGAACTTTCTGTGAAAAAACACTATATGCCTTGGCAGATTAAAAAATTTCCAGAAAAATTGTGCAGAATCACAAAATACGGATTGACACGAAAATATTGACAATATAAGGTAAAAACGATATTATATAGAGATGTAATTGTAATTAAAGTGTCATATCGTGTAATAGTTATGTAACAAATGAAAGTGAGTGTATATGGAACAGAGAAAATCAGCAAGGAGAAGATCGTCTGATGGAACTTCTAATAGAAATATGCGAAGTATCAATAACAGCAGAGAAGTAAGCAGACGGGCTAAGGGGAAGAACCGGTATGCTTATGAAGAAGACCGAAGATCTGCCCGATATTATGATGATGAGGAAGATTACTACAGAGAACGACCGAAAAAGAAATCATCTTCGAATGATAAGAAGAAAAGAAGACCGGAAGAAGACTATCAGAATATAAGAAAGATGTCTGACCCGGAGAATAATAAGAATCGTAAAAATAAACGGCGCAGAGGAAGAAAGAAAAATCGGGTAAGCAGAACGATTGGAATTATACTTGCAATTATCCAGTTTATCCTGTCTGTAGTACTTGCAGTGAATGTGATGCTGTTCAATGTACTTACTTCTACTTATTTCCTGGTACTGATCGGAGTGCTGCTGATCCTGCTTGGAATTACCTTGCTGACACAGATAGCGGCAAAAGGAAAAGGAATTGGCGGAAAGATATTCTGTATACTGATCTGCATCATTCTGGGAGTGGGTTCTTTCTATATAGGAAAAGTAAATAATGCATTCCAGAAGATTACCGGAAGCAATAAGAAAACAAGTTCCATGGTAGTTGCGGTAAAGGCGGATGATAATGCAGATACTTTATCAGCAGCAGCCGGATATACATTTGGTGTTCAGTATGCGACTGGTGGAGATCAGACGAAGTCGGCAGTCAAACAGATTGAAAAGGAACTGGGCCAGAACATTACTCTTCAGGAATACAGTAATCTGGGAGAAGAAGCACAGGCATTATATGACGGAGAAGTAGATGCGATTATCTACAACTCAGCTTACAGTAATATTATCAAGGAACAGTATTCAACCTTTACAAAGGATACAAAGGTTATTTATAAGCACAATATTGTTGTTGAAATTGAAAGCGATACATCTGATGAAAGCGTTACAAAGCCATTTGCGGTTTATTTGAGTGGTATTGATACAAATGGTGATATCACAGAACAGGGACGAAGCGATGTCAATATCGTAGCGGTTGTTAATCCGACGAGCCATCAGGTATTACTGATTACAACCCCTAGAGATTATTATGTACCAATCCCGGGAGTATCCGGAGGACAGGACGATAAACTGACACATGCAGGAATCTATGGTGTAGATGTGTCTATGCAGACGCTGGAAGCACTTTATGATACAGATATCGAATTTTTCGGAAGAGTTAATTTTACATCTATGACCAGTGTGGTTGATGCACTTGGCGGACTGGATGTTGAATCAGATCTCGAATTTGATACAGGATGGGAGTCAGGTGCAGAGATTCATGTAAATGAAGGAATGAATCATTTTGACGGTATTAGTGCACTTGCTTTTTGCCGTGAACGTCAGGCACTGCCAGACGGGGACAACGGAAGAGGAGTCCATCAGCAGGCAGTTATCACTGCAATCATTAAAAAGATGATGTCACCGGCAATGCTCCGTGGGGCAAGTGATATTATAGACAGTGTCAGCGATGGTGTGGATACGAACTTTACTTCCAGCCAGATCCAGTCGCTGATCAAGACTCAGCTCAGAACCAATGCAAAATGGAATATTTACTCCGCGGCAGCGGATGGAACCGGGGGAACAGATATCTGCTATTCTTCAGGAGATGAAGAGCTTTATGTAACGTATCCGGATGAAAATTCAGTGGCTGAGATCAGTGAACTGATCAAAAAAGTAAAAGACGGAGAAACAATCGAAGGATCCGTAAGTACAGAATAAAAATGAAGAAAAAGTCAAGGTATGATTTGGAAAATATTTTTCAGAATGCCTTGACTTTTTTTTTGCGATATACTACAATAAACAAGCGTGCGAAAAACGATGCACTGTTTTTCTGCGCATTTTAAACAGAACTTGTTTAAAATCGTAACCAATTATTACTTCATAGGAGGTGAAAGAGATGCCAACATTTAACCAGTTAGTAAGAAAAGGTCGTCAGACAGCTGTAAAGAAATCTACTGCACCGGCTCTCCAGAAAGGATACAATTCTTTGAAGAAAAGAGCTACAGACACATCTGCACCGCAGAAGAGAGGTGTGTGTACAGCAGTTAAGACAGCTACACCGAAGAAACCGAACTCAGCTCTCAGAAAGATCGCCAGAGTACGTCTTTCAAACGGAATCGAAGTAACAAGCTACATCCCAGGAGAAGGTCACAACCTTCAGGAACATAGCGTTGTTCTTATCCGTGGAGGAAGAGTAAAGGACCTTCCGGGTACAAGATACCATATCGTTCGTGGAACACTTGATACAGCAGGTGTTGCAAAGAGACGTCAGGCTCGTTCTAAATACGGAGCAAAGAGACCAAAAGACGCAAAAAAATAAGCACTTGATTTTAGTGTAAAACGAAACTAAATCGTATCACAAACAGAACTATGAGAATAGTTGGTTGCGGGTTTAATTCAGATATCGCCTGCCACGTGGCAGGCATCGGAGATTGTCCCGCCAACGATACACATAGAAAGACACATGTGAGTACCGATGAATTATTCACGCAAAGCAAAGCTTTGCCAATATGTATAAGGAGGGAAGAACCGTGGCACGTAAAGGACATACTCAGAAAAGAGACGTATTAGCGGATCCGTTATACAACAACAAGGTAGTTACAAAGCTTATCAACAACATCATGCTTGACGGTAAGAAAGGTGTAGCTCAGAAAATTGTATACGGAGCATTTGACAAAGTCGCAGAGAAAGCTGAAAAACCAGCTATCGAAGTATTTGAAGAAGCAATGAACAACATCATGCCTGTACTTGAAGTAAAGGCAAGACGTATCGGTGGAGCTACTTATCAGGTACCGATCGAGGTAAGAGCAGACAGAAGACAGGCTCTTGCACTTCGCTGGCTTACACTGTACTCTCGTAACAGAGGCGAGAAGACAATGGAAGAAAGACTTGCAAATGAAATTCTTGATGCGGCTAACAACACTGGCGCATCTGTAAAGAAGAAAGAAGACATGCACAAGATGGCAGAAGCAAACAAAGCATTTGCTCACTATCGTTTCTAATTATAGGAGGAAAAAATCTTGGCTGGAAGAGAATATCCATTAGAGAGAACCAGAAATATCGGTATTATGGCGCATATTGATGCTGGTAAGACCACTCTTACAGAGCGTATCTTATACTATACCGGTGTTAACTATAAGATTGGTGATACTCATGAAGGAACTGCTACCATGGACTGGATGGAACAGGAGCAGGAAAGAGGTATCACGATCACTTCAGCAGCTACAACATGTCATTGGACACTTGAAGATCATACAAAACCGAAAAAAGGTGCTCTTGAGCATCGTATCAATATCATTGATACTCCGGGACACGTTGACTTCACTGTAGAGGTTGAACGTTCACTTCGTGTACTGGATGGTGCTGTAGGTGTATTCTGTGCTAAGGGTGGTGTTGAGCCTCAGTCAGAAAACGTATGGCGTCAGGCAGACACATACAACGTACCAAGAATGGCCTTCATCAATAAGATGGACATCTTAGGTGCAAACTTCTACAACGCTGTAGAACAGATTAAGACAAGATTGGGTAAGAACGCTATCGTTCTTCAGTTACCAATCGGTAAAGAAGATGATTTCAAGGGAATCATCGACCTTATGGAAATGGAAGCTTACATCTACAATGATGACAAGGGTGATGACATCACAGTATGTGAAATCCCGGATGACATGAAAGAAGATGCTGAGCTTTACCATACAGAACTGGTTGAAAAGATCTGTGAATTGGATGACGAACTTATGATGATGTATCTTGAGGACGAAATCCCGACAGTAGATCAGCTCAAAGCAGTTCTTAGAAAAGCTACTTGTGAATGTACAGCAGTACCGGTTTGCTGTGGATCTGCTTACAGAAACAAGGGTGTTCAGAAGCTTCTGGATGCAATCGTTGAATATATGCCGGCTCCGACAGACATCCCGCCAATCCAGGGTGTTGACGAAGATGGTAATGAAGTAGTAAGACATTCTTCAGATGAAGAACCTTTCTCAGCACTTGCATTCAAGATCATGACAGACCCGTTCGTAGGTAAGCTTGCATACTTCCGTGTATATTCAGGAACTATGAATTCAGGTTCTTATGTATTGAACGCTACAAAGAATAAAAAAGAACGTGTTGGACGTATCCTTCAGATGCATGCTAACAAGAGAATGGAATTGGATAAAGTATATTCAGGAGATATCGCAGCAGCGATTGGATTCAAGTTTACAACTACAGGTGATACAATCTGTGATGAACAGCATCCGGTAATCCTTGAATCTATGGAATTCCCAGAACCAGTTATCGAGCTCGCTATCGAGCCTAAGACAAAAGCTTCTCAGGGTAAACTTGGTGAATCTCTTGCAAAACTTGCAGAAGAAGACCCAACATTCCGTGCTCATACTGATCAGGAAACAGGTCAGACAATCATCGCCGGAATGGGAGAACTTCATCTTGAAATCATCGTAGACAGACTTCTTCGTGAATTCAAGGTAGAAGCTAACGTAGGTGCTCCGCAGGTTGCATACAAAGAGTCCTTCACAAAAGCAGTTGATGTTGACAGCAAGTATGCTAAACAGTCAGGTGGACGTGGACAGTACGGACACTGTAAAGTTAAATTCGAACCAATGGATGTCAATGGTGAAGAAACATACAAATTCGATTCTACTGTTGTCGGTGGTGCAATTCCGAAGGAATACATTCCGGCTGTAGGCGAAGGTATTGAAGAAGCCATGAAAGCTGGTATTCTTGGTGGATTCCCTGTAGTAGGTATTCATGCAACCGTATATGATGGTTCTTACCATGAAGTCGATTCTTCAGAAATGGCATTCCACATTGCAGGTTCTCTTGCATTCAAAGATGCTATGAAGAAATCTGACCCGGTACTCCTTGAGCCTATCATGAAAGTTGAAGTTACTATGCCGGAAGAGTACATGGGAGATGTTATCGGTGATATCAACTCTCGTCGTGGACGTATCGAAGGTATGGATGACCTCGGCGGTGGAAAGATCGTTAGAGGATATGTTCCGCTTTCAGAAATGTTCGGATACTCTACAGACCTTCGTTCCAGAACTCAGGGACGTGGAAACTACTCAATGTTCTTCGAAAAATATGAGCCAGTTCCGAAGTCTGTTCAGGAAAAGATTTTATCTAACAAAAACGCATAAAAAATACGAAAAAGGCTTGAAAAACTGTACTTTATGAAATATAATCAGTATTAGCCGAGTTAAAACATCGTAAACTAAAATGCCCTATTGGGTGGTATATTTAAGGAGGATATTCAAAATGGCTAAAGCTAAATTTGAAAGAACAAAACCGCATTGTAATATCGGTACTATCGGTCACGTTGACCACGGTAAAACAACTCTTACAGCTGCTATCACAAAGACACTTGCAGCAAGAGTACCAGGAAACACAGCAGAGAACTTTGAAGATATCGATAAAGCTCCAGAAGAGAGAGAACGTGGTATCACAATTTCTACAGCTCACGTTGAGTACCAGACAGAGAAACGTCACTATGCACACGTTGACTGCCCAGGACATGCTGACTACGTAAAGAACATGATTACAGGTGCTGCTCAGATGGATGGTGCTATCCTTGTTGTAGCTGCTACTGATGGTGTTATGGCTCAGACAAGAGAGCACATCCTGCTTTCTCGTCAGGTAGGTGTACCGTACATCGTTGTATTCATGAACAAATGTGATATGGTTGACGATGACGAACTTCTTGAATTAGTAGAAATGGAAATCCGTGAACTCCTTGACGAGTATGAATTCCCAGGAGATGATACTCCAATCATCCAGGGATCAGCTCTTAAAGCTCTTGAAGATCCGAACGGACCATGGGGAGACAAGATCATGGAACTTATGGATGCAGTTGATTCATACATTCCGGATCCAGAACGTGATACAGACAAACCATTCCTTATGCCTGTAGAAGACGTATTCTCTATCACAGGACGTGGTACAGTTGCTACTGGTAGAGTAGAACGTGGTGTACTTCACGTATCTGATGAAGTAGAAATCGTTGGTATTAAAGAAGAAACACGTAAAGTAGTTGTAACAGGTGTTGAAATGTTCCGTAAACTTCTTGATGAAGCTCAGGCTGGTGACAACATCGGTGCTCTTCTTCGTGGTGTTCAGAGAGACGAAATCGAAAGAGGACAGGTTCTTTGTAAACCAGGTTCAGTAACTTGCCACCACAAGTTTACTGCACAGGTATACGTTCTTACAAAAGATGAAGGTGGACGTCATACTCCATTCTTCAACAACTACAGACCACAGTTCTACTTCCGTACAACAGACGTAACAGGTGTTTGCGAACTTCCAGAAGGAACAGAAATGTGCATGCCTGGTGATAACGTAGAAATGACAATCGAACTGATTCATCCAGTAGCTATGGAACAGGGACTTCGTTTCGCTATCCGTGAAGGTGGACGTACTGTAGGATCAGGACGTGTTGCTACAATCATCGAGTAATCACTGATTAATATATATTGAGTACCGCAAGGTACATTGTGTCCAAACGTAAGATACCCCGGAACCGTAAGGTTTCCGGGGTTTTTCTGTTGAGTAAAAAGTTTAAAATAAGGCTGTAAAGAATAGCGAATATATTAAAAACAGGCAGGTATGGGAAGAAACTGAAAATCTTCGCATATATGCCTGTGATACTGTTATGATACTATTTCTGTTCGTTATTTGAAAATTTCTGTGCTAAAAGTTCATCTCGTTTACGGATTCGTGTTTCAAAATTCAGTTCTTCAATTTCTTTATGGGTGACAGGTTTGGAAGTGTAGTATTCCAACGTCTGTTTCTTCCACATATCAAACATATCTTTACCTGTGAAATAAGATTCCAGGCTTTCTCTGTTCTCCTGCAGATCGGCAAGAAAATTACACATATCTGCATTTAAAGAGTGTTCCGGATCATTTCCATAAAAGCGAAGTCCGGCATACCATTTCTGTGTTTCTGTTTCTATATCACCGGGAAATTTATTATTTATATCCAGTTCATACCGGAGTTCATTGGATTCATTCATCTGCAGCAAAACCCAAATAATATCGCTGAGAGTAGAAATCTGTACTTTATTTTCAGATAATCCAAATAACCAGTCCAAAGAGACATGAAATTTCTGAGCAATAGTCAATAACACATCATTGGAGGGAGTAACCACACCATTTTCATAACTGGATAAAGTTGATTGACGTATACCGATAGCTGCGGAAAAGTTTTTCTGATTCATCTTCAGATCAGTTCGTAGCTCTTTTATTTTTTCTGAAATAGATGATTCCTGCATATTAGCCACCTCCTTAAAAGCTAAGAACAGTATATCACAAATGATAAAAATCAACAATATAGAAAAATATCATTCATACAGATAAAAATTATTGACAATGATTATTTAAAATGATATAGTATCAGTGAAAATGATAATTATAGACAAGGAGGAAATGATATGCAGAGACAGAACTATATGATTACAGCAGAAGAAGTGGCTGAAAGCATGGGAATTTCACTTGGATATGCTTATAAGCTACTTCGTAAATTGAACAAAGAGCTTGCAGATCAGGGATATGTGACCGTTGCAGGCAAAATACCGAGGGCATTCTGGGAAAAGAAATTTTATGGATATTCCCAGATCGTAATGTAAGGGGGTGAGAAAGTATGGCAGCATACAAAGATGAAGAAAGAGGAACCTGGTATGTTTCGTTTTATTACGAGGACTGGACAGGAGCCAAAAAGAGAAAAGTAAAAAGAGGGTTCCGTACCAAGAAAGAAGCGTTAAATTTCGAATCGGAGTATAAAAGAACAGCGAAAGCGGACATGGATATGACAATGGGAGAGTTTGTAGAAGTTTACTTCCGAGACAAGGCTCAGTCATTGAAGGATAGAAGTATTAAGAACAAAAGAGATACGATGAATGCTCAGTTGTTACCGTATTTTAAGGACAGACCAATGAACAGTATTACACCTGCAGAAATTATTCAGTGGCAGAATACGATTATTGAAAAAGGATATTCAGATGATTACCTGAAAACAATACAGAATCAGATGACGGCATTGTTCAATCATGCGAAGAATATCTACAATTTGGCAGACAATCCCTGTGACAAGGTGAAACGCATGGGAAAGACTTCAAAAAAGAAAATGAAATTCTGGACGATTGAAGAATACCGACAGTTTATGACCGGAATAGAACCGGGCAGCAAATATTATGTATTGTTTGAATTATTATTCTGGACAGGAGCAAGAGAGGGCGAAGCACTCAGCATTACACCTGCGGACATTGATTTTGAAAGAAATCTGCTTCATATCAATAAAACTTACTACCGTATGCATGGAAAAGATGTAATTACTTCTCCTAAAACAGAAGAATCTAACCGCACAATTTCCATACCAGAATTTCTCAAAAAAGAGATTCAGGATTATATTGGTAAATTGTATGAATTACCTGAAGATGAACGGATTTTCCCAATGGTTCATGAAGCAGTACAGCATAAGTTAAAACAGGTGGTTCAAAAGACCGGAGTGAAAAAGATAAGAGTACACGACATTCGTCACAGTCATGCGGCATTTCTGATCAATAAAGGTGTACAGCCATTGATGATTAAAGAAAGATTTGGACATACAGACATTCGTATTACATTGAATACTTATGGTCACTTATATCCAGATCAGCAAAAAGTGGTGGCAGATATGCTGGATGATGAAAATATAAAAAGCTCCGGAAGTACGAACAACCGGAGCAATGTGACAAATGAGGACGAATCCGCAAATGTCAACCCTAGACAAGTTGATTATAGCAGGGATTCTTCCAGAGAACAACAGACAATTGATGAGAACAGTTTGGAAAATGGAGGAACTTATGCAACAGAAAAATGACAATAAAGCAGAATTGAAAATGATAAAGATGTCAGATGTCCAGTCCCAGACAGTGGACTGGCTCTGGTATCCGTTTATTCCTTATGGGAAATTAACGATTATTCAGGGAGATCCAGGCGATGGAAAAACTACGTTGGTGCTAAATATTGCAGCAAGATTGTCTAAAGGAGAAGGATTGGACAACGATATGAAGGTAACAGAACCAGTAAATATTATTTATCAGACAGCAGAAGATGGACTGGCAGATACGGTAAAACCCAGATTAGAACTGGCAGAAGCGGTCTGTGAAAGAATCATGGTTATAGATGAAACAGAAAAATCACTTTCCATGATTGATGAAAGACTGGAAGCTGCCATCAAACAGACAGGTGCCAAGGTGCTTATTTTAGATCCGATCCAGGCATATCTTGGTGGAACAATGGATATGAACCGGGCAAATGAAGCAAGGGACATGACGAAGAAATTGAGCTTACTGGCAGAAAAATACAAATGTGCAATCTTATTGATTGGACACATGAATAAAGCTGGTGGAAACAAAGCTGCATATAGAGGAATGGGTTCGATTGACTTTTTTGCAGTAGCCAGAAGCGTATTGCTGGTAGGAAGAATAGAGGGAGAACCGGATTTAAGAGCAGTGGTTCAAATTAAAAATAATCTGGCAGCATTTGGACATTCCAAAGCATTTCGCCTGACAGAAACAGGATTTGAGTGGGTAGGTGACTATGAAATCACAGCAGATGAAGTGCTTGGAGGAATTGCACCCAAGATAAACAAGCTGGAACAAGCCAAGAAGATGTTGAGAGAACTGGCAGAAATATCAAATTCCGTACAAAGCAGCGAAATTTTTGATATGGCAGAAGAATTGAATATTTCCAAAAGAACATTGGAAAATGCAAAAAAAGAACTCGGAATTAAGGCAAGACGAATTGGTAATTCATGGTATTGGGATTTGGATAAAGTTAAACCGGAATAAATAAAGGATGCAACATTGCAGAGTTTATAGAAAATGCGGAATTAAAATGTAAGGTTGCAATCTGTAAAGACATTGCAGTGTTGCGTCCTTATCTGAAAAGTAAGAAGGTGAGAAAATGAAAAACGTTATGGTTCCAGAGGAGTTGTTTGGAAAACTTTTAAAATATCATTTACTGGATCAGAAACAGGAAGAGGATGATATAAAAAAAGGATTGGAAAAAAAGCTGGATACAATGATAAATCGAGAATTATACAGCAAGTACAAAACAGCAGCAACAGAGGAAGAAAGAGAAAAGTACCGGCAGGAATATCTGGAAAAAAAGGGAATACCGGAAAGCTTTCGATGGTAAAACTTCTTGTTGATTACTCTATAACAGGAGCGTGTCACGCACCTGTAAATATCAGACAAGGGAAAGTCTGTAATGTGCAGACGAGAGGTTATAGATTACCCGATTATTTATAGACAAATTATAGGTTGCGAAAGGGAGCCCTAAAGCAGAGCGTGCTTACAGCAGGACAATAGAAAGGAGCATACAGCAATGAGAGAAGGAAGATTAGGTTATAACAGCAGTAACGACAGATATGGTTTATTGTCATCAGATTTATGGATTGATACAGGATTTCATTGTGGAGAATGCCTGGAAGTACTAATTGATGATCAGTGGGTGCAGACCAGAATGGAGATGAATCCGGCAAGGGAATGGTATCTGGTAGGAACACCGTACTGTGGTGATCTGGAATATATCCGGGCGAGAATACCGGAATAGGATATGCGGATACATACCGCAGGAGAAATAGCCCCCGGCAGGGCGCAAGGTTACTTTTGATGGACGGTACGGCTGTCGAAAGTGCTTTTGCGTTACTTTTGACAAAAGTAACAAAACCGCCGTATCCGGCGAAGATTTCTTATAATTGCCATGGCTGGCGTAAATAAAGATTATATGCAATATCTGGCACTGCTTTTAGAAGGGGAGGTGAAGGAATATGACAATAAAAAGGACAATAAGCGGCATGATTGGAGCTGGTTCCCTAGCTCATAACAGACGGGATTTTATAGCTGAAAATGTAGATCCGGACAGAGTACACCTGAATATCCGTTACCAGAATGAAAATCTGAAAGAAGTATATAAAGAGTTGTTTGATGATTCTGTAGAACGGTATAATGTGGGAAAAAGAAAGGATCGGCAGATTATAAATTACTATGAAAAAATCCGTCAGGGAAAGCAGGAAAAGCTGTTCCACGAAGTGATTTTCCAGATTGGAAATCGTGAAGATATGGCTGTCGGAACAGTAGAAGGAGATCTGGCTGTAAAAGTGCTGGATGAATATGTAAAGGACTTCCAGAAACGGAATCCAGCGCTACGGGTATTTGGGTGTTATCTACATCAGGATGAGTCTACTCCACATTTACATATTGATTTTATTCCTTATGTGACTGATTGGAAAGGAAAAGGAATGGACACCAGAGTTTCGTTGAAACAGGCATTAAAAAGTCTTGGATTTCAAGGTGGAAATAAGCATGATACAGAGTTGAACCAGTGGATGAACCATGAAAAAAAGGTCCTGGCAGAGATTGCAAAACAGCATGGCATTGAATGGGAACAGAAAGGTACTCATGAGGAACATTTGGATGTTTATAACTTCAAGAAGAAAGAGCGAAAAAAGGAAGTACAGGAGCTGGAGCAGGAGAAAGAGTATCTAACTGCAGAAAACGAAGAACTGACAGCACAAATTGCGGAATTCAGAGCAGATATCCAGATTTTAAAAGACGATAAGGAACAGGCAATCAGGGAGAAACAAGAAGCAGAACAAAGGGCAGAGGACGCAGAAAAAGAAGTAAAAAGTCTGGAAGAGCGTCGAGATGTGCTGCAGCCGATTATGGATAATGCCAGTAAAGAAATAAAAGAATATGGAATGATTAAGACGTTTTTACCGGAGGCAGGAACATTTGAACGTGCAGTACCTTACAGAGAAAATAAAATCAAGCCATTGTTTATCAAGATGAAGAATCAGATTGCTGCATTAGCTGGAAAGGTTGTAGAACTTAACAAAACGATAGAAAGCTGGAAAAACAAATATCAAAAATCTACGGAGAAATGTGATGATATCCAAACGCAGTTAGATGATGTGCGTAAAGAAAATGGGGAATTATTAAATGATAATCAACGTTTACAAGAGATTTCGGACAGATATGACAGAGTGGTGCGTATTTTGGGATCAGAAACTGTAGAGGATGTGGTGCAGCAGGATATTAAAGAACAGAGGACACTGGAAGAAAAACGGCGAATGGAGCAAATGCCAAAGGGAAGCGTTCTGAAACAGTTGGAATGGGCGACTCAAAAGAGTCAGATTGAAAACCAACAACGTAAGAAAAATAGAACAAAATACAAAGGATTGGAGATTTAGACTATGAAAAAACAATTTTATGATGAAAAAAATGGAATGAGCTATACATTGCATGGAGATTACTATTTGCCGGATCTGGTTTTAAGAGAAGAAGAGCCGACATATGGAAAATATGGAATGTTACGAAAGCAGTTCTTAAAAGAACACAGATCAGCAAGGTATCAGTATTTGTTATTGATTGGAAAGCTGAATGAACATCTGAATCAGACTGATCAGGAAGCTAGAGAACAGGTGGAAACGCTTATGGAACAGATGACAGAAAAACAGGGTGTAACTGAAGAATTAAAGGCACAGGATCAGATGGAGTGGGTCAGGCTGATGAATAATATAAAAGCTAGTGCAGAAGAAATTGTATTGAAAAACATGATATATGTGTGATTGCGAGGGGGATAAAATCGCTTTTTTACATTTTTGTATATTAGAATAGAACTTTAGAAAGCACTATGGTAAAATAAAGTGAAGGTAAATTGAAACTTATCAAAACAAAGATAAAAACGCAACGTGCATCTTTGATGTGCCAGAGCCGGTAGGTAGCCCGGCCGTCCTATATAAATAGGGTAAGTAACCTGCCCCTCCGGGTTGTCCATTCTTTGTTCAATAAATTTTAGGAGGGATTTTTATGGACAGAGTAAATGGAAGATTGACGGTATATTTTGAAGAACCATTTTGGGTAGGCATATTTGAGCATATTGAAGATGGTAAATTATCTGTGGCAAAGGTAACATTTGGCGTAGAACCAAAAGATTATGAAGTGCAGGAATATATTCAAAAATACTATTTCGGTTTGAAATTCAGTCCGGCTGTTGAAGCTATTGTAAAGGATATAAAAAGAAATCCGAAACGGATGCAGCGTTCAGCAAAAAAGCAGATGCTGGAAACTGGCATTGGCACAAAATCGCAACAGGCGTTGAAATTACAACAGGAACAGAACAAACAGGAGCGTAAAGAAAAAAACGAAAGAAAAAAGAGGCGGAAGAACAGCGAATGTTTGAACTAAAACAGCGAAAGAAAAGAGAAAAGCATAAGGGACATTAAAAGTCCTTTGGGCTTTTTCTCAAATTCGGGATTTGGAGGTATAAACAATGAGGAAATGTGAAAAGTGTGGAGCAAGTATGAAATTAGATTTAAGACTTAAAGTTAATGGCGGTGGCTATGGGATGGTTGTTCGTGTAGATGAAAAACAAAAGGCGACAACTATAGATGATGTTAGAGTTGCAGTCTGCCCAGAATGTGGTTATACAGAAATGTATTTAGAGAATTTAACGAAATTGAAATCTTAAAAGACAACTTTCAGATTTTTAGAATTAAGAAAAACGGAATTTAGGGAGGGGTCTATAATTGAAATTAGCAGATTTAGCAACAGGTTCTGATTGGATAGTGTGGATTGTCTTTGTAATATTTGCTGTACTTTCTATAGTTTTACTTTCTGGACACGGAAGCTGGTTTATTTCTGGATATAATACAGCTTCAAAAGAAGAAAAGAAAAAATATGATGAAAAGAAGTTATGCAGGACAATGGGAGTTGGAATGTCTATTATAGCAATTCTTGTATTAATTATGGGCTTGCTTGAAAATATTTTGCCTGCATTTTTTGTATATATTGCATTGGGAATCATTGTAGTTGATGTCGTGGTTATTATCATTTTAGAAAACACACTATGCAAAAAGTAATAATTTCTGGTTTGAGGAATTGACTGAAAGGAAGGCATTATATGTTCTATATTTATATTATTTTTGACTTTGCAATGGCAGTGATTATGCTTTTATTTGGAATATGGTTTTATAGGTCAAAAGGACAAGCATCCAAATTCTTGTCTGGTTATAATATGAAATCAGCAGAAGAACGAAAAAAATATGATGAAAATGCTATGTGTAAGGCATATGGGAAGAGAATGATGTTTATGTCAATTCCTTTTATTGCTGGAATGATTATAGATATTTGGCATATAGGAATCGGTTGTTTAATTGCATGGGTGATATGGTTTGTTATGTTTATTCTGCTACTTATGGATAGACATAAAAGAGAAGGTTAATTTATAGAGGAATAGAATGCTTTTGGGGTGAAAATACCGTTTATTTGTTTTAGACATACGATGTCCGGTTGAAAATTAGCGGATTCTCGTTTTATGTCGTGGTAATTTTGATACATATTGGTAAGCTGTAAGTGGAAGAGAGGTAGAGACATGGACACAAAAAAGATTGGAGCTTTTTTAAAGCAATGTCGTAAAGAAAAGAATCTTACGCAAGAGCAGCTTGCCGAGAAGTTTGAGGTATCTGCAAGAACAGTTTCCAGATGGGAAACAGGAATAAATATGCCAGATCTCAGTATACTTGTTCAACTTGCTGAATATTACGATGTTGAGATGAGAGAGCTCCTGGATGGAGAAAGGAGCCAGACTATGAATAAAGAGATGAAAGAAACACTGGACAAAGTTGTGGTGTATGAAGGATGGGTGAAACAAAAAGCATTAAAGGCTGGAAATCTTGCATTTGCATCAATGTTTGTGATTAGCGTGTTAGCGATTATTATTCAGATGTTATTAACTGTGGATATTCGCTTGGTTTTAGGAGAGACAGCAACTGCTTTGGTAGGAGGAATCCTGTACGCCTCTATTATGGTGTATAATGGAATATGGGATAAATGTTTGCCAAAAAGTGCTACTATATGGCGAGATTTTCTCACCAGTGTGATATGTACAGGAATTTTTACAGTCATCTATGGCATATGTTTATTTAGAATGGGAGCTACAGAAACACAGGTAACACAATTAGCATTGGGATTTCTGATTGGTATTACTATTGTGGCATTTATTGTTCTTAGGCTCTTGGCATTTATTAATCGAAAAAGAAACCAGAATTCGTCAAATATTCAGGAGAAAAAGGAAACTTCCATATCTAAGGCAGAATGGACAAAAATTTATAATGCACAGAATATAGTAGAGACAGAACAACTTGTAGAAATGTTAAAGCAAAATGGAATAGCAGCTTTTTCGCAGGAAGCAGGTGCGAATGTTGCAATGCATGGGGCACCAGGATTTGGAATATATGGTGTGGATATATTCGTGAAAACCGATGATGCAGAGAAGGCAGTACAGTTGATCAAGGAGATTAATAACCAAGAATGAAGAAATTTTTTGACATTTTCACACATGCGTGCTAATATGATTATAGAAAAAGAGTGCTACCGATAGACGGTTAGTCCACATACTTAATTGATTAAAAATAACCGTTCAGTTTGCGAGGCTGGGGCGGTTATTTTTGTGTCTTGTTATTATCTTTGCCGAATGTGTATCCGGCACAAAAGCAGGTGATGCCGAAGCTCACGACTGCAATAAAGTCCACAATACTCATTGGCTTAGCCCTCCTTTCCAGTGGATTCTCTTTCGAGTTTCTATGTAATCAGAGGGTCACAGTCCCTCTGCTGAAGGACTAACCGCCTACCGTTATGATAGCACCCATGTTTCGATTATAACAGTCAAGGTGGGAATCTGCAACCGGAAAGTTGACAGCTCATGAAAATCTGGCTGTGATACCGTTTTGATACTAAAAAATGAAGAGAACAGAAATATAGCGTAGAAATCCTATAACACAGGACAATAAAGACACGAAAATCACAGAAAATAATGAGATTTTAAGAACCTCACAAACGTGAAGGTGGACGTACTGTAGGATCAGGACGTGTTGCTACAATCATCGAGTAATACAATCTGAATATAGATTTGTTATCGTAAGATAACGTTGTGTCCAAACGTAAGATACCCCGGAACCGCAAGGTTTCCGGGGTTTTTCTGTACTCTAAGAAAAGAATTATTTGTAAATTTATCAGGTTAGTAATAGTGAAACATTTATCAGCAAGATGAAATACAGATAAATTTATAATTGAAAAATAAGACCAGCGGTGCCAAAACGGTGCCAAAAAGAAACTCCTGCGAATGTTTGCTATTCACAGGAGTAATTTTTTTACCAGCCTTTGATCTGTTTGATCTGTTCAGCACGTTCTGGATCACGATGATATTGTAATTTCAGACGGATAGTTTCCACAACTTCCTGTCTGGATTCATCATCAAGCTGATAGAACGATGTAAGCAGATTATCTACATCAGGCATACTGTTCTTACCGAAAAGGTACATCAGCGGATACATAGAATTTTTTAAGTAAGTCTTTACACGACTTGCGTCTAATGCTCCGTTCAAACCGTCTGGAAGTGTAGGATAAATCTCTTCTTCCTTAATTGTGCCAGAAAATGGACTGGCAGAACATATCTCATTCACATCAATTTGCAATTCATTCGCAAGTCTTAATGCAAAATCAAATCGAATATTGGAATCTTTTTGAATAATTGAATATAAGGTTGTAGCACTGATTCCGGTTGCCTTTGCAATTTTGCGGACATTTGTGCCTTTTTCATCAAGATATTTCTTTAAATTTTTACCGTCACCCATAGAATCCTCCTTTTTCATATATTAGAAAATTACGAAAAACATAAATCTATAAAATATCATAACACAGACGTGGAATAAAATAAAGAAAAAATAGTGTACGAAGTTCGTAAAAATATGTTTACGAAATATTGACAACGATAGAAATACATGATATTATCAATTTACGAAAATCGTACAGATATAGAAATACAGTAAACGTATTCTATATCTGGAGAGGAAAGGAGGAGGCAATATGGCAAGTTACAATTATATGATGAGTGCTGATGAAGTGGCACAGGAATTAAACTGCTCAAAATCTCATGCCTATAAACTGGTGAAAGCTATGAATAAAGAATTATCTGCACAGGGATATATTACGATGGCTGGAAGAATACCAAAGGCGTTTTGGGCAAAAAAGATGTATGGCTATGAAATAGCAGGAAATTAGGGAGGATCAATATGGCTTACAGAGAAAAAGACACAAAAAAATGGACAGCCCAGTGGTTTGAGACAAATGTCATGGGTGAGAAGAAAAAACGCAGAAAGCGTGGATTTGAAACAAAGCGAGAAGCATTGGAGTTTGAACGAAGCAAAAAGTTGAGCAATGAGCGAAGTATGGATATGAAGCTGAGCGATTTTATTGAGATTTATTTTTCAGACAAACAAAATGATCTGAAAGATCGAACAATCAAAAATAAAAGATATATGATGCAACAGCATATCGTTCCATACTTCGGAAATCAGATGATGAGTGAAATCAAGGCTTCACAGATTATTCAGTGGCAGAATGAAATTCAGAAAAAAGGCTATTCAGATTCTTATCTGAGAATGATTCAGAATCAGTTGACCAGTCTGTTTACACATGCAGCTAAAATCTATGACTTGCCGGTTAATCCATGCAAGAAAGTGAAACGAATGGGAAATTCAGATTCAAGAAGTTTGAACTTCTGGACACTGGACGAGTACAAACAGTTTATACAGACAATGGAGCCGGGAACAAGATATTATCTTATGTTTGAGATGCTGTTCTGGACTGGATGCAGGATCGGGGAGCTGCTTGCGATTACAAAAGCTGATATCAATTTTGAAAAGAATCAGCTTAGTATCAATAAGACTTATTACCGGACAGGAATGCAGGATATTATCACAGAACCGAAAACAAAACAGTCCTTTCGGACAATCGAAATTCCGGAATTTCTGAAAGAGGAAATTAAGGAATTTGTAGATGGTCATTACGGAATGCCGGATACAGAAAGATTATTTCCGGTTGTTCAGGAAGCGGTACAGCATAAGATGAAACGGCAGATTGAGCTGGCAGGAGTGAAGAAAATTCGAGTGCATGATATCAGGCACAGCCATGTGGCTTATCTTATTGAGAAAGGTGTGGAACCGTTATTGATTCGGGACAGATTAGGTCATAAAGATATTCGTATCACATTGAACACTTATGGACATCTTTATCCAAATCAGCAGAGAAAGATTGCAAATCTTCTGGATAATGAAAATGGAAATGCTGTTACCGGATTGGGAGAAGAAAGAGATGAATGTTGAAAAGGCAAAAGAAAAAGCCCAGATAAATAATCTGAGCAAGTTCTCTGATAATCAGATTCACTGATATACCATCTTGGCAGATTCAGTATATCACGAATCGGGAAATACGACAATTCCCGAATATCTGTTCATCAGAGACTTGCCCGGAAGGGCAGGAGATGATGGAATGAATATGAATGAAAAAAATAAAATTGAGAATTGTAGAATAGAACCAAAACTGAAACTGATCAATATGGATTCAGTAGAGGTGGAACAGGTAGAATGGCTGCTTTATCCGTTTATTCCTTATGGAAAAGTGACCATTATACAGGGAGATCCAGGAGAAGGCAAGACAACGATGGTACTTCAGATTATTGCAAAACTGACCAGAGGAGAGCCGATTCTTCCTGTTACTGATACAACGAAAACAAAAGAAAAACGAAGTGATGAAGTCGATAGTGAGAATGAAGATTTAGATGCTGAAGATAATATGCAGGAACAGTCTTCTGTGTCACCTGTAAATGTAATCTATCAGACAGCAGAAGATGGACTTGGAGATACTATCAAACCCAGATTACTTGCTGCAGGTGCAGATTGTTCAAAGGTGCTGGTGATTGATGACAGTGACCAGCCACTGACAATGGCAGATGTCAGATTGGAAGAAGCAATCGTGCAGACAAAAGCAAAAATGGTTGTTCTTGATCCGATACAGGGCTTTCTGGGAGCGGACGTAGATATGCACAGGGCAAATGAGATCAGACCACTGATGAAGCGTATCGCAGTGCTGTCAGAAAAATATCACTGTGCAGTCATTTTAATCGGTCATATGAACAAAAACAGCAACGGAAAATCTTCTTATCGAGGACTTGGCTCCATTGATTTTCAGGCTGCTGCAAGAAGTGTTCTGATTGTCGGGCGAGTGAAAGATGAACCGGAAGTAAGAGTGGTATGTCATACGAAGAGTTCTCTTGCACCGGAAGGAACGTCCATTGCATTCAGACTGGATAAGAATAATGGGTTTGAATGGATTGGAGAATATGATATCAGTGCCGATGAACTTCTTAATGGAGACGGAAGAGGACAGAAAAGCCGGAAAGCAAAAGAATTTCTCCTTGAGATACTGGCAAATGGAGGAATGACACAGAAGAAAATTGCCGAAGAAGCAGAAGCCAGAGGAATTAAAAGTAAAACTCTATGGAACGCCAAACGGGAACTTGAAATTGATTCCGTAAAGCGTGGAAAGCAATGGTATTGGATGTTGCCAGAATAAAAATGGAAGATGGCAAGATTACCATTTCTTAAGAAGAGGGAATCTTGCTACCTTGAAAGGAGAACAGATGCAAAATAAAAGTGTACAGATTCCATACGAGTTATTCTTTCAGCTCTTGCAATATTTTTTGATGGATAACTACGATGGTGAAGAAAAAATCCGGTTGGGGTTGGAGAAGAAACTGGATGCAATAGTGAATCGTGAAGTGTACAGCAAATCCAAAACAGCACCAACAGAAGAAGAAAGGGAAAAGTTCCGGCAGGAATATCTGGACAGACGGGGAATACCGGAGAACTTTCGATGGTAAAGGTTCTTTCTGAACACTTTATTACAGGAGCGTGTCACGCACCTGTAGATAGCAGACAAGGAGAATGTTGGTAAGGTGTAGTCGGGAGTTGACTGGCGTAGAAGAGAATTTTCAAAAGGGAGCCCTGATTCAGGGCGCCCCTGCGGAAACGGTAGATGAAAGGAGATTGGCACAATGAGAGAAGGAAGATTAGGATATAACAGTTATAACAAAAGATATGGATTATTATCATCAGATCTATGGATTGATACAGGATTTCACTGTGGAGAATGCCTGGAAGTGTTGCTTGATGATGAATGGGTTCAGACTAGAATGGAAATGAATCCTGCAAGAGAATGGTATCTTGTAGGAACACCGTATTGTGGTGATCTGGAATATATCCGGGCAAGGATACCGGGATAATTCAGCCATACAAGTAACGCAGGAGTGAACCGACCAACGGGAGGAATAGCCCCCGGCAGGGCGCAAGGGTACTTTTGATGGACGGTACGGCTGTCGAAAGTGCTTTTGCGTTACTTTTGACAAAAGTAACAAAACCGCCGTATCCGGCGAAAGTTTCTTAATATCGCTATTACTGGCGTGAATAAAAATTATGTGCCATATCTAGCACTTGATTAGAAAAGAGGTGAGAAACATTATGATAAAACGAACAATTAGCGGTATGATTGGGAAAGGTTCTCTGGCTCATAACAGGAGAGAGTTTTTCGCAGAGAATGTAGACCCAGACAGAGTACAATTAAATATTTGTTACCAGAATGAAAATCTGAAAGAAGTTTACAAAGAGTTATTTGATGATGCTGTGGAGAGATACAATACCGGGAAAAGAAAAGACCGGAAGATTACAAATTACTATGAAAAAATCCGGCAGGGAAAACAGGAAAAGTTGTTCCATGAAGTGATTTTCCAGATTGGAAACCGAGAAGATATGGCTGTTGGAACAGAAGCAGGAAATCTGGCTGTAAACGTACTGGATGAGTATGTAAAAGATTTCCAGAAACGGAATCCGACACTTCGGGTATTTAGTTGCTATTTGCATCAGGATGAGGCTACTCCACATCTCCATATTGACTTTATTCCTTATGTGACGGGCTGGAAAGGAAAAGGAATGGATACCAGAGTTTCGCTGAAACAGGCATTAAAAGGTCTTGGATTTCAAGGTGGAAATAAGCATGATACGGAACTGAATCAGTGGATAAATCATGAAAAAGAAGTTCTGGCAGAGACTGCAAAGCAGTATGGAATTGAATGGGAACAGAAAGGTACTCATGAGGAACATCTGGATGTCTATAACTTCAAGAAAAAAGAACGGAAAAAGGAAGTACAGGAATTGGAGCAGGAGAAAGAGCATCTAACTGCTGAAAAAGAAGAATTAACAGCACAAATTGCAGAATCCAGAGCAGATATCCAGAATTTAAAAGACGATAAGGAACAGGCAATCAAGGCGAAGCAAGAAGCAGAACAAAAGGCAGGGAGCGCAGAAAAAGAACTAAAAAGCCTGGAAGATCGCAGAGAACAGCTACAACCGATTATGGATAGTGTGAGCAAAGAAATCAAAGAATATGGAACGGTTAAAATGTTACTGCCGGAGGCGGGCACGCTAGAACGGGCAGTAACCTATCGAGATAAAAAAATTAAACCATTGTTTCTTCAAATAAAGAATAAGGTTGCTGTAATGGCGGCTCAGGTTAAAGAACTCACGAAAGAGGTGGAAGGTTGGAAGAGAAAATATCAAAAGGTGAAACAAAAATATAATGCTATTCAGAGAGAACTGGATGATATACGTAAAGATAATCAGAAATTGTCAGAAGAAAAAGATATATTACAAGGTGTTTCTGATAGGTATGATCGTGTTGTGCGTGTTCTTGGAATAGAAACTGTAGATACAGCAGTACAGCAGGATATTCAAAACGAGAAAGTCCTGGAAGAAAAGCGACGGATGGAACAAATGCCGAAGGGAAATATTCATGAAAGATTGGCATGGGGAATGAAAAAAAGCGAGATGGAGAATCAGCAGCGTAAGAAAACTAAATCAAAAAACAGAGAAATGGAGAGATAAGATTATGGAAACACACATTTATGATGAAAAGAACGGATTAAGCTATACTTTGCATGGAGATTATTATTTGCCGGATTTGGTATTGAATGAAGAAGAACCGATATATGGGAAATATGGAATGCTGAGGAAACAGTTTCTGAAGGAACACAGATTAGCAAAATATCAATATTTGTTGTTGACTGGAAAGCTGACGGAACACCTGAATCAGATTGATCAGGAGAGCAGAGAGCAGGTGGAAATGCTTATGGAACAGATGGCAGAAAAACAGGGCGTAACTGAAGAATTAAAGGTACAGAATCGGACGAAGTGGGTTAGACTGATGAATAATATAAAAGCTAGTGCAGAAGAAATGGTGTTGAGAGAAATACTTTATATATAAGTATTGTTTGTAAAGGACTGAACAGGAAAAGCATAATACTATCCGGCTTATTAAGATTTATTTCACATCTCTTGATTTTTATTACGGTTACTGATATAGTTATTACAGTAACCGTAATAAGGAGGGAATGCTATGAGGGATAATGTGAAAAGTGGTGCACTCACAGAAGTGACATTCTATATTTTGCTTTCACTCTATTCACCTAAACACGGATATGCTGTCATGCAGTTCATTGAAGAAAAAACAGGTGGGCGGCTTTCATTGGGAGCAGGCACTTTATATGGTGCATTAAATTCAATGCTGGAAAAGGGATGGATTGAGCTTTTCGGAGATAGTGAAGGTAGAAAAAAAGAGTATCTTATCACTGTAAAAGGAAAGGAGATAGCTGAAAAAGAACTTATCAGACTTCGTGAACTTGTAGGTATTGCAAGCTGAATTGTAGGAGGTACACTATGAGCAAAAAGTGTTATCGTTTTTTTGGTGGGCTATTAACGGTACAGAAAAACTGGCTGAATAAGATGGCTGAAAAAGGTTATCGCCTTATTCGAACGGGAAAATTACTCTATGAATTTGAAAAATGTAAGCCAGGTCAAGTTCAATATTGCGTGGAGTTTATAGGACAAAAATCAAAAGCTAATGCTGAAGATTACCATGATTTCTTGGAAGAAATGGGATATTCCGTATTCTATAAAAATATCAATCTTAATTATTCTGTTGGTAAAGTTCGCTGGCGTCCGTGGGCTGAAATTGGCGGTCGTGTTGCAACAAACACTACAACATTTAACAGGGAATTGCTGATTGTAGAAAAAGAAAATGATGGAAAACCTTTTGACCTTCATACGTCCTATGAAGATAGGGCAAATTATTACAGTAATTTGCGAAATCCATGGCTGTTATTAATGCTTATGCTCGCGGCATTTGCTACTGTAAATCGGTCTGTTATTTTAGGCATAGTTGCTGTGATTTTTCTAATCCCTGTCATTATATACCAGTTGCAAATTATGAAAAATAGGCATGAAGCGAAGATGAAGGAGTGGTGATTCAGGATAACAAGGTTGGTTTAGTTGATGCAATGTAATACACTGTCGTTTGAGGGTTAGTAGCCCGTTCATAAACTTGTGGGCAGTTTGTTGCTGATGATATAAATATTAGAGAAAATTAATTGAAAGTTAAAAAAAGAAAGTAATAAGTAAACAAAGGCTCAATTGTAAACATGTATTGGGAACGCTATAATGGAAATAAGGACAGGAGGTGTGAACAATGCGTATTGGTGAGCAGATAAAAAATTATCGAAAAACTGCGGGATTAACACAAGAACAGGTGGCAAATTATCTGGGTGTTTCTACTCCAGCGGTAAATAAATGGGAAAAGGGAAATACATATCCCGATATCTCATTACTTCCAGCTTTGGCACGACTATTGAAAATTGATATGAATGAATTGTTTTCGTTTCATGAAGAATTGACAGAAAAAGAGATTGGACAATTTGTGAATGAACTTTCGGAAGTTTCATTGGACAGCTTTACAGAGGCTTTCGAGATGGCATCTCGTAAAATACAGGAGTATCCTCATTGCGACTTATTAATATATACGATCGCAACCGTTCTGAACGGATCTTTGACTTTGTCAGATCTTAATGACGAAGAACGAATGGAATATAATACAGCTATTATTGAGTGGCTGGAACGAACAGCAGACAGTCAGGATGAAAGAGTGAGAAATTCAAGCGTTTTTATACTTGCAACAAAATATGTCCAAATGGAGAAATATGAAGAAGCAAATGCCCTTTTGAAAAAAATTCCTGATACTGTAATTGATGCAACGATTATGAAAACAAGTGTATTAGCACATCAGGAAGGAACAGACACTGCTGCGTTATTCCTGGAAGGGAAACTGCTACAGGCAGTTGTCAATATTCAAAGCTACTTGTATAAGTTAATTGAAATGGAAGAAGAAACAGAAAATCATGATAAAGCAGAGAGAATTGCTGAGATTACAGATCACATGATATCGTTGTTTGGACTATGGAATTACGGCAACACAGTGCCATATCTGCTGATTGCTGGATATCGAAAAGATGTAGAAAAATGTGTTCAGTTAATTAAGCAATTATTAAGTGAATCACAGAAGCCTTGGAATATGACACAATCCCCTTTGTATTACAGGTATGAAGATACTGCACAGGGAAAAGCCTTTTCGGGAGTTGGAAAAAATTTTGTTCGTGAATTGTATTCGGAAATTGAAAATAAGAAAGAGTATGAATTCTTGAGAGGGAATAAGGAACTCGAATTAATTTTTGAGGAACACTTGAAATAGGTTGTAAAAATGTATGGAAATAGATATAGTTGAGAAAGAAGAAAATTTTTGACATTTCCACAGACGCGTGC
>NZ_JAQDKN010000004.1:0-39356 GCF_027662015.1 Coprococcus sp. AM100_B19A | reverse complement strand
GTCCCTCTGGAGAAGGACTAACCGCCTACCGTTATGGTAGCACCCATGTTTCGATTATAACAGTTAAAAATTACCGGTGCAATATAAAGTTGGTAGAGAAGTATCTAGTATCTACAGAAGAAAATCGGTTTGAGTATTCTCCGGTGCCAAAACGGTGCCAAGAAATCGGGCAAATCAAAATAGGTGGTGCAATTCAGCCGTTTTTCACTGTATTTTGGAGAGAAAACCATAAAAAATATGAGGTAAAACGGGATTAAAGTATCGTGAAGGTGGACGTACTGTAGGATCAGGACGTGTTGCTACAATCATCGAGTAATATACGCGAAAGCAATGAATAAAGCGCCAATCAAGGCGATAAAAAAAGAGACTGCAAGCTTGCTTGCAAGTCTCTTTTTTTATCGCTTTGGAAGTGGACATTTTACGAATGCCCGCGAACGAACGACGAAGTCGTGAGATTGGCGCATATACAATAGATTTGTTATCGTAAGATAACGTTGTGTCCAAACGTAAGATACCCGTAGAACTTCGGTTCTACGGGTTTTTCTGTTGCCTGGAAATATTAAAAAGAGTGGAAAAGAATAACGAACAGTATAGAAAAACGGTTGCCGGGAGAGTATCCTGACAACCGTTTGTGATAACAGAATGATAACAAAATATATAATTTTCGCAAATATGATAACAGATAAAGTGGATTTATCCACAAATCAGAGATGTGACTGTGGATTAAGTCAGATCATACGTCTTAATGTCATTACCTTCCAGACGTTTAGCAGTAAGAAAACTTTCCGCATCTTCAAGTGTAAGATCAGAAACATTTTTTCCAATCCAACGAAGGAAGTAACTGACATCAGAGCAATACAGTTGAATAGTTCTTTCACGCAGGTTACGTTTTTCCGCTTCATTGCGGATGGATTCAAAAGTATCTTTATACATAATAAAACCTCCAGAATAAGTAGTGTTAATAATTACATCTACCTATTCGGAGGTGCGTTAGCGTCATAATTCCGATTGCGGAAGAGACTGGAAAATGTTATTCTTATCATAGGCAGTGGAGCTTTCTTAGTTCAGTTGTTTCGTGTGGTAACTTAACAATAACGGATTATGGAAAGTAATTCCACTGCTTTTTAATAAAAATAAAACTGCGCCACAGCCTTGGCAGGCCATCGCGCAGCGATTTTGTTCAATCAGAATTTGTAGGTGCGATTGATGAAAATTATTGAAGTTAAAGAAAATAAAAAACAATATCTTGATTTGCTCCTATTAGCAGATGAGCAGGAAGATATGGTTGACCGTTATCTTGATAACGGCAAGATGTATGTACTTGATGATAATGGGGTCAAGTGTGAGTGTGTCATAACCGATAAAGAAAATGACATACTTGAAATCAAGAACATTGCGACAGTTCCAGAATATCAAGGGAAAGGTTATGCAAGAGCCTTAATTGAGTTTATTGTTAATAATTACAGAGAGCAATATGCCATTCTGCAAGTGGGAACAGGCGATAGCCCACTGACAATACCATTTTATGAAAAGTGTGGTTTTGTCCGTTCGCATATCATATCAAATTTCTTTATAGATAATTATGACCACCCAATCTATGAGAGTGGAATACAGTTGGTAGATATGGTGTATTTGCAAAGACCGTTATAATTTAAATTCAAGTTTATGGAGAGTCACCGTTATGATTAGAGAATTTCAAAGGGATGATATAAATAAAGTTGCAGATATATGGTTGGATACAAATATAAAGGCACATAATTTTATCCCCGCCGAATACTGGAAAAGCAATTTCAAATCAGTAAAAGAAGCGTTGTTACTAGCAGAGGTTTATGTGTATGAGTATGATACAGAAATACAGGGTTTTATAGGGTTAAATGATGAATATGTTGAGGGCATTTTTGTTTCTGGTGAAATGCAATCGCAGGGTATAGGTAAAATTCTGCTGAATTATGCAAAGGATAAAAGGAATAAGTTGCACTTGAACGTATACCAAAAGAACGCACGGGCAATATCTTTTTATAAGAGAGAAGGATTTGAGATTCAGCATAGTGGCTTAGATGAGGCTACCGGAGAAAAAGATTATGTAATGACATGGCAACACAAATAGAAATTCCAGCTTGTATAATTGAAAAAATGAAAAACGCATAGACAACTGTGTCTATTAGTGAAAATACGACATTTCTCGCTTTGTGTCGTGTTATTTGCAGATAACAGATTCTATATTTGATGATGAAAGGAGGAGTTGAGGTGGACCAAGTAAAAATCGGGAATTTTTTAAAAAAACTTCGCAAAGAAAAAGGCATTACACAGGAGCAGTTGGCAGAAATATTAAATGTCTCTGGAAGGACCGTATCCAGATGGGAAACCGGAAACAATATGCCGGATATCAGTATTCTTGTGGATATTGCAGATTATTATGATATCAGCATTCCTGAGATTATCAGTGGAGAAAGGAAAAGCGAGATGATGAACGAAGAAGAAAGAAAAATTGCTAAAACAATGTCAGATTATGCAACTACAGAGAAAGAGAAGATTTTTAAGGAAATGAAGCTCCAAAGTGTCATGGGAGTTTGTGCATTGGTTCTATACTGGATTTTGCATGAAACAGGTGCATATATGTATAATGATGTGTTAGGAAAGCTTGCCGGCTATTGTGAGACCTTGGTATCTGTGTCAGTCATAATGATGGCAGCATTTACGACAGGATCTTTAAGCAAGGTGCGGAGCAAGAGTAGGAAAGTTTTTGTGTTCGAAAATTTCCCAAAACCTATGCAATTAGTTGTAACTGCAGTTGTTGCTTTTGGTGGAGCTGCTGTGATCAAGCTGGTACTGGTGTATTTTTTCGGCTTATAAGTATTTTCAAATTCGTATTACATACTATGGAAAAAGAACTTTTTGACATTTTCACAGATGCGTGATAATATGATTATAGAAAAAGAGTGCTACCGATAGACGGTTAGTCCGTTTTACTATTTAGAATATCATCAAAGCTAACCGCTTAGTTTACCAGACCAGGCCGGTTATTTTTGTGGCTTATGATTATTTTTGCCTAATGTATATCCGATACTAAAGCAGGTCAAGCCGAAGCTCACTACTGCTATGAAGTCAATAATACTCATTGGCTTAGCCCTCCTTTCCACTGGATTCCTTTACAGGTTTCTATGTAATCAGAGGGTCACAGGTCTCCGTTTCACTTCGGTCGTTGCAAAACGAGTGCCACTGGCACTCTGCAACCCTCTGGAGAAGGACTAACCGCCTACCGTTATGGTAGCACCCATGTTTCGATTATAACAGTTAAAAATTACCGGTGCAATATAAAGTTGGTAGAGTAGCATCTGTTAGCCGTGGAAGAGAATCTTTTCGACCAGGGCTTCCGGTGCCAAAACGGTACCAAGAAATCAGGCAAATAAAAATATATGGTGCAGATCAGCCGTTTTTCACTATATTTTGGAGAGAAAACCATGAAAAATATGAGATAAAACGGGATTAAAGTATCGTGAAGGTGGACGTACTGTAGGATCAGGACGTGTTGCTACAATCATCGAGTAATATTTGTGATGGCATTGAGCCGTGCAAATAAGTAAATAATATCAGGGAAGAGTGCTTGCATTCTTCCCTGTATTTTTTTGCTTATTTATAGGGCGAAATCCCGCGATTGAATGAGTCAGTCGAAAAATCCCACGCTATATCTGATTTTTCTGAATCAAATAAATCTTAAGAGCAAGTTCTATTTCCGTATGTCTGGAATTATCTCTCAAATCAATTTCAAGTAAATCACAAATTTTCTGAAACCGATATTTCACAGAATTATAATGTAAAAAAAGCTTTTCAGATGCCAGCTTTAAATTCCATCCACAGTTGATGATAGACTGTAGTGTTTCAATCAGGTTTGCATGATGCTGGTCATCGTATTGCTGCAGAGGCTTTACATATTTATCGCAGAATTCAATTGCCTCGTTATTGGATGAAATAGAAAATAATAAGCGATAGATTCCAATCTGATCATAAAAGAACAGACGGTTAAATTGCTGAATCTGATAGACAGTCTGGATGACCTGCTTTGCCTGTTGGTAGCTGTTGTGAATATTGATAATGTCATCTACATACATTCCAACTCCCATTGAAATAGTAAAAGGAACGGCGTTCAACAGACTGTGCTGGATTTGACTGAATGTATCTGCAAGGGTTTTACGGGCGCTGACAGGCAGTTTTCCAGTGATCAGAAAGGCAATAAAGTCACTCTGTGAATAATAAATAGTGGAAGGGAATGCCTGCTTGATATACTTAATAGAAGTATCAAAAATCTGGTCTGTATATTTCTGAAGCTTTTCATTTGTTCCGGTATCCAGATTACGCAGATAATACTTTTTAATATTGTTTATATCGATGATCGCAACAAATCCGCCGCCGTCCAGATTCCAGCCGTATAAATGGGCACGTGTATTGATCTCTTCACGCGTTTTGACGTTGTTAAGCATTAGATCACCTACAAAAGAAGAGTAATATTTCTCTTCGATCATCCGGTTACTGATTCGGATCTGCATACGCAGGATAATTACGATACTGGCATATTCAATCGCTGTTTTGTAGATATTGGAGTCAGTATCCGGATATGTCCGGTCAGAACGGTCAGAAAGAAGCATAATATATCCAAATTTCTGCTCTTTATTGACAACGTCGATACACTGATATTTCTCTCGGTATTCATTTAAAATAATTTCATATGATAATCCCTTCAGATAAAGACTATCCTCGCTTACATTTTCAGAAAAATATACTTTGTGGAAAACAGTATCAACATAGGCAGTCGGTTCCTGGATCAGAGTACTCAGTGTCTGCAAAATTTGATGGATAGAGCGGTCATTTATTGCCAGTTCCAGGAAACTCTCGTGAATCTTGGAAGATTCTTTTAGCTGCTCCGCCTGTTTGGATATAATTCCGGACAGGGTTGGATTGATAATGTCGGCAAATGCGTAGATTGCCGGACAGTAGATCAGTGGCAAAGCTTTTTCATCACAAAGTTTTTTGGCATTTTCCGGAATAACCTTTATGTACCGGTCCGATTTGACAATTAGTGCACTGATATTTCTTGACAACAGCTTGCTGATGAAATCAAGAAAAGAATTAGGCGTCTTTTCCAGGGCATAGGTCGTTGTGATCACAACTTCATTTCCTTTTAACCACTGGAAGCCATCCGGAGTATCAACGACGGTTACTGTGGAGATTTCTCTGTGTACACCGAGATTTCCGGAAATAAGTTTTAATCCCTTAATAGTTGGCAGTTGTAATAGTTCTTCGACAGTCATTTTTAGTCTCCTTGTAATAAAATTGTATCTTAAATACAAAAACTAATAAAATAATTATATCACAAATACAAAAAAATGATGTCGAATATAAAAAAATCAAGATAAATTTGTACATGATATATATAGAAAGCAAAGTTATTAAGTTGTAAACTTATCATCAACAAGAGGAAACTGGATAACAAAAAAGGAACATGAAAGAAGAAAGGAAGAGAGTATATGGATTATGTAGAGATTTCTAATTCAATGATAGTGTATTTGCTTTGTGGTATTACTGTAGCAATTGCATTTGTTCAGGCTGTTCTTTATATCCGAATGGCAAAGAAAATGACAGTGAAGGCAAACATTCCGGCAACAGTGCCGAAGACAGCATTCAGAGTCGGTCTCATTTCCGCAATCGGACCTGCACTTGGTGTATTTATCGTAATGGTTGGTCTTATGACTTCGATCGGAGGTCCAATGGCATGGCAGAGACTTTCCATTATTGGTGCAGCACCGACAGAGCTTACTGCAGCAACGCTTGGTGCTGAAGCGGCAGGCGCAGAGCTTGGAGGAGCTGGATTTACACTGAAAGTTATGGCTGTCAGCTGGTTCGTAATGGCACTCAACGGAGCCGGATGGCTGGTTGTAACAGGTCTTTTTACACCTGCACTTGAAAACTTAAGAACAAAGATGAGCGGTGGCGATTCAAAATGGCTGGTTGTAATGAGTGGGGCCTGTTCACTTGGTATCTTCGGTTATCTGGATGTCAACGAAATTGGTAAAGGATGGGGAAATGCAGCAGCCGTTGCCGGTGGTATTATCGGAATGGCAATCCTTGAAAAATTTGTAGCAAAGAAAGTTCCAAAAATCAGAGAGTACAATCTTGGTATTGCAATGATCATCGGAATGTTATTTGCAATCATCTATGATATGGCAGTTGGAGCATAGGAGGGTATGATTATGGAAAATAAAGAATTAATGTCAGAATGGAAAAAGAATAGTATTAGAATCGGTACTCCTACAAACCTGCTCGCAGCATTTACATCATTTATACCGGTTATCTGGCTGTGTATTACCTATAACTGCTGGCCGGATCCGAAAGTAGTACTTGCAGGATGGGGAATGGTTGCATTATCATTTGGTGCATTCTATGTTGTTGAACCAATTTCTTACTATGCAGCTCTTGGACTTACTGGTACATATTTAAGTTTCCTTTCAGGAAATATCGGTAACATGCGAGTTCCATGTGCAACAATGGCTCTTGAAACGACGGAGAGTGAACCGGGAACGCTTCAGGCAGAGGTGGCTTCTACAATGGCAATCTGTGGTTCTATTATTACAAACCTGATCGCTACAACAGCAGCTGTTTTAGTAGGATCAGCAGTTGTATCCGTACTTCCAGATGTTATTGTATCCGCTCTTACAAAATATGCAGCAGGTGCAATTTTCGGAGGAACTTTTGGAACCTATGCATTGAAATATCCTAAAGTTGCCATCTTTGGTATGGGACTTCCGCTTATCCTTAAATTTACGATCGCTCCTCCGGCATGGGTACTTATCGTTGTGTCTGTATTCGGAAGCCTTGGATTTGCAAGACTGTTATATGTAAAAGAAAAGAAAACTGCTTAGTGGGAAATGAATAAAAAGCAAAAGATTCATAGAGAAAAGAGGGAATAAGCATGAGTATGTGGAAAGAATGTGAAGGTTTACAGGAAGAACTCGTAAAAATACGAAGAGAGTTGCATCAGATTCCGGAATTTGGTTTTGATCTTCCGGAAACGCAGAAATATGTAACAGATAAATTGGATGAACTCGGAATTCCTTATAAATGTTCAGGAACAGACAGCAGTATCATTGCAGAAATCAAGGGTGGGCAGCCAGGTAAGACGGTTGCACTTCGTGCAGATATGGATGCACTTAAGATTACGGAGGCAAATGATGTCGATTATAAGTCCAAACATGAAGGTCTGATGCATGCCTGTGGACATGACAATCATATTACAATGCTTCTTGGAGCCGCAAAAGTTTTAAATGCACACAAAGCAGAGATTAAAGGAAATGTAAGGCTTTTGTTCCAGACAGCAGAAGAATTATCCAAAGGTGCAGAGATCATGATCAAAGATGGCGCAATGGATGGTGTAGACGCTGTATTTGGACAGCATATTGGAAGTATCATCAACAAAGATATCCCGGCAGGAAAGGTCATTATTACTCCTGGATGTTGTATGGCATCATTCGACAGATTTGTGATCCATGTAAAAGGAACTGGCTGTCATGGATCTACTCCGGAAAAAGGAACAGACCCGATCACAATGGCATCTCATATTGTAATTAACTTACAGGAGATCATTGCACGTGAAGTTTCCGCAGTAAAAGCTGCAGTTGTAACAATTGGTTACTTCCATGGTGGTGTTGCTTATAATGCAATTCCAAGTGAAGTAGAAATCGAAGGAACGATCCGGGCACTGGAAGAACCGATGAGACAGTACCTTGCAAAACGAATTGAAGAGATTGCAAAGAGCACAGCGGCAACATTCAGAGGAACAGCAGAAGTTGAGATGGACTGGGGAGCACCTCCGGTAATCAATAACGATGAGATGGCAGCACTTGTAACTGAAGCCGCAAAAGAAGTTGTAGGTGAAGAGGATGTTGTAAGTAAAGTTCCGGCACCAAATATGGCAGGAGAGGATTTTGCATACTACTTACAGAAAGCACCCGGAGCATTTTTCTTCCTTAGTTCTTCTAATCCGGTAAAGCATACGGATGTTCCTCATCATAATCCACACTTTAATGTAGATGAAGACGTGCTCTACAAAGGATCAGCAATGTTTGTAAAGATTGTAGAAGCTTATCTGAAGTAGTATAATAAAGCAAAAAAGGCAGGATAAGAGTATGAATGCACAGATGATGATTTTATTGTATGCGGTACTATTGTTTGTAGTGATCTATTTTATGATGGTAGTTCCGGGAAAGAAAAAAAATAAAAAAATGCAGGAACTCCATGATTCGATCAAGGTTGGAGATGAGATTCTTACAATGGGAGGGATTATCGCAACAGTAAAAGAACGGGATGGTGAAATCCTTACAGTAGAGATTGATCCGGAAAAAGAAATCTGTATGAAAATTCTGGTCTATTCTGTATCTACGATTCGTAAATAAGAGCTAAGAGCAAAGGGTGTTTCTCTGTAATATACCAGAAAAACACCCTTTTTAGTATGTTTGTGTACAAGAAAAACTGCCAGTAGCAGTTTTTTTGTAGTTTATAGTTTTTGGAAAATAATAAAAAATCAACCATGCTAAAAATGACCAAAATTCATTTTTTAATTATGAAATTATTGTGACTATTTGATATTGACCATCAGTCATTTTTTTGTATAATATTCTATAGAATAAAAATGTAAAGACAGGGAGATGATTATTGTGGTCAAAGCGGGAAAATGGATAGCAAAACACAGATTTATAATTTTGTTACTGGGGATACTGCTTTTGATTCCGTCATTTATTGGAATGGCGAAGACAAGAATTAACTACGACTTGCTCAGTTACCTTCCGGAATCACTGGAAACAGTAGAAGGACAGGACGTTATGGTGGATGAATATGGTATGGGTGCATTCGCCATGGTTGTTGTAGAGGATACGGACATGAAAGATATCCAGAAGCTGGCGGATCAGTTTAATAAGGTTGATCATGTCGAAAAAGTATTATGGTATGGTGATGTGGCAGATCTTTCACTGCCGGTAGAGATGATACCATCCGATTTGAGAAAAGCCTTCTACAACGGAGATGCGACACTGATGCTCGCATTATTTGACAATACGACTTCATCTGACGAAGCAATGAATGCAGTCGGTGAGATGCGTAAGATTGCCAGCAAACAGTGTTTTATTGCAGGTATGACAGGTGTTGTAGCCGATATCAAGAATGTAGCAATGAAAGAAGTCCCGATTTATGTTGTAATTGCGGCAATTCTTTCTTTTCTGGTGTTGGAAATTACCGGAGAATCCTTCCTGGTACCGATTTTTTTCCTGATCAGTATAGGTGTAGCAATTGTATATAATCTGGGAAGTAACATTTTCCTTGGCGAGATCTGTTACATTACAAAAGCGCTGACGGCGGTATTGCAGCTGGGTGTTACGATGGATTACTCCATTTTCCTGCTGAATAGCTACGAAGAGAACAAGCGCCGTTTCCCGGGAGATAAGAACCGTGCGATGGGACATGCGATTTCTAATACATTCAAATCCATTGTAGGAAGTTCTGTCACCACAGTAGCAGGATTTGTAGCTCTTTGTGTTATGACATTTGCACTTGGTCGTGATCTTGGTATTGTTATGGCAAAAGGTGTTATCATTGGAGTGCTTTGCTGTGTAACAATCCTTCCGGCAATGATTCTTATCTTTGATAAACCGATTGAAAAAACCAAGCATAAACCGCTGATCAAGAGCATGGATAAGGTTTCGACATTTATCACCAAACATTATAAAGTATGGATCGTTGCTTTCCTGATCTTGCTTATTCCTGCTATTTATGGCAATAATCATACAAAAATTTATTATAATATTGCACAGTCACTTCCACAGTCACTTCCATCAAATGTGGCAAACAGTGAACTGAAAGATGACTTTGATATGAGTACAATGCATATAGTTATGGTAGATAAAGACATGGATGCCAAAGAGAAAAAGGCAATGATGAGTGAAATTGATGATGTCAAAGGTGTAAAATGGACACTTGGACTTAACTCCATCGTTGGATCTTCTATTCCGGAATCGATGATCCCGGATGATGTAAAGAGTATGCTTCAGGGTAAGGATACCGAGTTGATGTTTGTATGTACCAAGTATGAGTCTGCAACTCCGCAGGTCAACAAACAGATCAAACAGATTGATAAGATTGTAAAATCCTATGATAAGTCTGGAATGGTAATCGGTGAAGCACCACTGATGAAAGATCTGCAGGATGTAACAGACATCGATCTGACAAGGGTTAACGTTATTTCAATCGCAGCAATCTTTATTATCATTTTGCTTATATTTAAATCCATCTCGCTTCCGATCATTCTGGTTTCGGTTATCGAGTTTGCGATTACGATTAATATGGCGATTCCGTTCTATCAGGGCAAGAGTCTTCCGTTCGTTGCAAGTATCGTTATCGGAGCAATCCAGTTGGGAGCAACCGTTGATTATGCAATCCTTATGACGACCAGATATCAGAAAGAACGTATGAAAGGCAAAAGTAAGAAAGAATCTGTTGCGATTGCACACAGAATCAGTATGCCATCGATCATTACTAGTGGACTGAGCTTTTTTGCGGCAACATTTGGTGTGACTTGTTATACACAGGTTGATATGATCGGTTCTATCTGTGAACTTCTTTCAAGGGGAGCGATCATCAGTGTGATCGTAGTACTGACTGTCCTTCCGGCAATGTTCCTGATCTTTGATCCGGTCATCTGCAGAACAACTGCTGGATACAGAGTGAAAAAAGATAAAAGTAAAACAGTTGTAGAGCCGACAGCATAGGCTCTGCTGAAAAGGGAGCAGGCTTAACTGATTGAAATCAGCAAAAAGCCTGTTCCTTTTTGCTGTCATACACTTAGAGAAAAATGGCATCTGAAGAAGCTTTTTGTACGTTGAAAATGGGAAGAAATGGCTGTGTACAGACCTTTCCAGAAAATAGAAGGTTGTTCTTTTGATTAAAATAGTATATACTATCTTAGTGTTACCCCAAAACATTCAAGAAAGGATTACATTTATGAAAATGCAGAAAAAACGAATCGTACAGTGCGGACTTTCTCTGATCTGTGCATTCGGTATCGCGCTGTCGGGGATGTCGGTACATGCAGAAGAGGTGGACAGCCTCGAAGATAAGACCAGTAATCTACAGAGTCAGTTGGAAGGGATCAACCAGGATCTGGTTACGATCAGCAATGAAATCGCTGAGACAGAAGTGAAAATTGAAGAGTCTAATAATGAAGTATTCCGTTTGGAAGCATCGCTCCAGATTTCCCGTAATAACGAGGAAGTACAGTATGCAAACATGAAGACTCGAATTAAGTACATGTATGAAAATGGTTCGGACACACTGCTTTCTATGATATGTGAAGCAAAAAGTATGGGAGAGTTCCTGAACCGTGTAGACTTTATCCAGAATATTACAAAGTACGATAAGGATATGCTGGAGAATATGGTGAAAGTACGTGAAGGTATTGAAGAGCAGGAGGCTGAACTGAAAAGCAGGCAGCAGGAACTGCTTGACCTGCAAAGCCAGCTGGACAGTGAACAGGCAGCGCTGCAGGCAAAAGCAGAAGAGACTTCGACAGACCTTGCCACGGTAAATGCACAGCTTGAGGCGGCACGTGCGGCACAGAAAAAGCAGGAGGAGGAAGCCCAGAGGAAAGCGGATGAGCAGTTGGCAAAAAAGGCACAGGAAGAGACAAAGCAGGCGTCAGCTTCCGCCGGAAGTAATACATCTGCGGGCAATAATTCCGGGAACAGCAGTTCAGCGGGGAATAACAGTTCTTCTGGCAATAATAATCCTTCTAACAACAATTCATCGAATAATACTAGTTCCGATTCTTCCAATTCCGGAAGCGGTGGCTATGTGATCCCATCAGGCGGTCTTACCCCGTCAAAGGGAAGGATCTGGTATAATGGACATACCGAGACTTACTATTCTCAGAAGGTACTTCCGGGAGGAGGGCTTGCGATCCCAGGACGCCATATAGCAAGTGACGGAACAATCAGGGATGCCGATGGTTACATTGTTTTGGCAAGTGATGATTACCCGAGAGGAACAGTTGTAGAGACGTCACTTGGTGCTGGAAAAGTATATGATACCGGAAGTGGATCCGGAAATATAGATCTGTATACAGATTGGTAAAAGAAAAGCGGGGCAGTAAAGGACAAACCTTTTACTGCCCCGCTTTTGAATTTAATGGGATATGTATTTTCAGTGAATCGAAAAAGCATATTTTGCTTTGTACTGGAGAAGTCCGGTTACTGTGCTTCGTAGGTTGCCTTAGCGTCACGTATCAGCTTGTCGAATTTATCTGCATCCCATGCAGCACGTCCTGTAAAGAGTCCATGCAGAAGAAACAGAAAGGTATTTACTCACCGGAAAGATGGGCTCACTACAAAGTTACAGGTGAAGCTGCACCGGAAGAATAAAAATGTTATAATTTGTTTATGGAATGAAGTCCTCTTGTGTGTTACAATACAAGAGGACTTTTGTTTTATAGAGAATAGTTGTCGAACGAAAGGGTGAAAACTATTAAAGAAAGGAAAGTGTTTACGGAAGAGAAAATTACAGTTCGGATGACAGATACATACCTGTTTGACTTTACGTTATAGCATACCTATTCGAAACTGGCAGGTTTTCTGACAAATATTCTGGGAGCAGCGATTGCTTTTATGGGAAACATCATGCTGGTTATGGGAAAGATAAAACCCGTGCAGATTATTTTTTATCTGGTAGCAGCGGTTGTGTTTATTGTGTATACACCATTGCTTCTGAAATATCGTTCTAAAAAGCAGGTAAAAGAAATTGAACGTTACCACGTTCCGAATGAAATGACTTTCAATGATGAAGGTATCCAGGTAGAGTTTGCTGATAAAAAAGAAACTTATGAATGGGAACAGATCCAGAAGGTAGTTACAACACCAAAGACAATTGGATTTTATTATGAGACAGAAAAGGCATTGATTGTACCAAAACCGGATTTTGGGGACAAGTTTGTACCGATTTTGACATTGGCAACAAAAAAACTCGGACCGGCCAGAGTACATCTGAGATAGCCTGTTATGTGGAGGGGAAAATGTTACAGGAAAGACGGAATCATATATTACAGAAAGTAACAGAAAATGGAAAAGTAAGAGTTGCGGATTTGAGCCGTGATCTGTCCGGTTAAGGATGTATACAAGATCATTACGGATTCGCAGATCAGCAAAGAGTATATCCGAAAAGCGGAGCATGAACAGATTCCACTTGTGATAGCCGGAAACCGGGAGCAATAATATGATATATGAGAGAATACAAAAGGGGCGCTTTTTAAAGCGCCCTAATCGATTTATAGCAAAAATAGAAATAAATGGAAAAGAAGAAACGGTCCATGTGAAGAACACAGGGAGGTGTGCGGAACTTCTGGTTCCGGGAGCAGAAGTGTTTGTCCGGAAGTCTGAAAGTGCAGGGCGTAAGACTGGCTGGGACCTGATCAGTGTCAGGAAGGCTGACCGGCTGATCAATATGGATTCCCAGGTGACAAACAAAGTGGTGCAGGAATGGATTGAAGCCGGGAGATGGTTCAAGGACGTGAAGATCGTCAGACCGGAAGTTACCTATAAGAATTCCAGGTTTGACCTGTATGTGGAATATGAAGAGAAAAAAGCGTTTATAGAAGTGAAAGGGGTTACGCTGGAAGAAGAAGGCGTGGTAAAGTTTCCGGATGCACCGAGCGAGCGGGCAGTGAAGCATTTAAAAGAGCTGGAAGAAGCGGTGCAGGATGGGTACGAGGCTTATGTATTCTTTGTGGTCCAGATGAAAGGAGTACGTTATTTTACACCAAACAGACAGACTCACAAAGAATTTGCAGATGTTCTTGCAGAAGCAGCGGAAACCGGGGTTCAGGTGATCGCAAAGGACTGTTTTGTAACGGAGGATTCCATTGCAATTGCGGACGAAGTTCCGGTAGTACTTACCAATCCACAGCTCTATGAAGCACCGGAGCTGCTTGTGGAATGGTACAGAGAGCGGAAACGGGATCTGCCATGGAGACATCATGTAAATGCCTATCGGGTATGGGTGTCTGAAATTATGCTACAGCAGACGAGAGTGGAAGCAGTAAAGCCATTTTTTGAGCGTTTTATGACAGAGCTTCCAACGGTAAAAGATCTAGCCGAGGCACCGGAGGATAAGCTTTTAAAGCTCTGGGAAGGGCTTGGATATTATAACCGGGTACGCAATATGCAAAAAGCAGCGCAGAAGATCGAGGAAGAATACGCAGGAAAATTTCCGGAAAATTATGAGGAGATCAAGGCGCTTCCAGGAATTGGAAATTATACGGCAGGGGCAATTTCTTCTTTTGCCTATGGAATTCCAAAGCCGGCAGTGGACGGAAATGTTCTCCGGGTGGTATCAAGACTGCTGGCGAGCGATGAAGATATTATGAAAGCGTCTGTCAGGACAAAGATAGAAAATGCGATTGAACCGGTGATCCCGGAAGATGCAGCATCGGATTTTAACCAGGGGCTGATCGAACTTGGTGCGATTGTCTGTGTGCCGAATGGGGAGGCAAAGTGTGAAATCTGTCCTCTTACGGGAATCTGTGAAGCGAAAAGGCTGGGAATCCAGAATGAACTGCCGGTGAAGAAAAAGGCAAAAGCGCGCAGGATTGAGGAGAGAACCGTTTTGATTTTTAAGGATGGTGATCATGTGGCAATCCGGAAACGACCGGATAAGGGACTGCTTGCAGGTATGTATGAGTTCCCGAATCTGGACGGAAAGCTTACGATGGACGAAGTAACTGCTTACAGTAAATCTATCGGGCTTGCACCGATTCGTGTGAAAAAGCTGCGGAATGCGAAGCATATTTTCAGCCATATTGAATGGCATATGACTGCGTATGAGGTGATCGTGGATGAACTGGAGAAGAACTGCAAAGAAGAGATGATCTTTGCACATCCGGAAGAAATACAAAAGGAATATTCCATGCCATCGGCGTTTAGCGCATGGAAGGTGAAATAAAAGAAGGACATTGCTTTTCGATTTTGCGAAATGCGATGTCCTTTCTTTGGATCAAACAAAATAATTATAAGTGTTTAAATCACCTGACGTGCAAGCCGTGGTGACTTTGCACCTTCCTGTGCATAAATTAGTGTGTACAGGAAATATGCCATCACACATGCAGCAACTACATCCACTACGGAATGTTGCTTCAGGAACAGGGTTGACAGAATGATCAGAATGCTTAAAACAAGAGATCCTTTCTGGATCAGTCTGGAGTGCTGAAGCTTCTCGCAATGGGAAATTGCGATGTAACAACAAATAGAGTTGTATACATGAAGACTTGGAAGCACATTCGTAGGTGTATCCGTCTGATAGATCCGTTTAACCAGTTCGATACAGAAGTTATCACGTGTAAATACTTCCGGTCTCAGGTTCAATCCATTCGGAAATACCGTGCAGATGATCAGAAAAATGGTCATACCGCTGAACATGATCGCGGAGGCTTTGTAAAATCCCTGTTTATCATTAAAGAACAAATATCCCAGTGTGACTGCAATATAAGCAAACCACAGCAGGTACGGAATGATGAAATATTCACAAAACGGGATGTAGTCATCGAATATCGAATGGATTACAAAATAATTGTCGGTCACATGGCGTTCCAGATAAGTAAACCATGGAAAATAAATAAAAGCATATAGTAATACCCATGCATGGCTGTATGTATGCATCAGTGTCTTTAATTTTTTAAAAATATGACTCATGATAAAAATCAGCTCCTTCGGGTGAAGATGTTTCTTTCTTGTTACTAGAGGTAGTATAACATTAAAAATTTTTCTCGACAACAGACTTCATAAAACATTCATATTTTTTTCTATTCTCTATTTTACGGAGAAACCTTCAAAGATATACATATCATATTTATTCCGTGCAGTTTTATAAGCTTTTTGATTGCGGAGTGTCCAGACTGCCATCGGAATACGGTACAGATAGTGGTTCAGCCAGACGGAAGGATTGCCGGCATCTGCAAGTTTATAAGAAATAAAGTCCGGACGACAGATCAGGTTGGTCAGCAGGAACTGTACACAAAAGCGCACCAGAAAAGGATTTTCCGGATTCGTGCGAGTCAGGGCAGAAGAAAGCTGTCCACGAAGAACCTGAGGCGCATGCTTGTGAAACCATCGGATTCCAAGTGAGTTGAAAGACTGGACCATATAAGGCCCTTTATAATCCTTTAAAATATCCCATGCGGCAGGACAGAGCTTCATATTGCTGTCCGGAAGTTTCAGTTCAATCAGAAGAGGAACCCGCCCATTGACATAGCGAAGGACATCTGAAAAAAGTGGCATATGCTCCGAAGTTCCGGAAAGATGCAGGTGCTGTAGCGTATCAAACGTGGAATCCTCAACTGTCCCTTCGGCATTGCAGATCCGCTTTAAAGACTCGTCATGGAATACGACTACTTTTCCATCACGGGTGAGATGGATATCAAGTTCGATGGCAAGATTTTGTTTTACTGCCTCACGAAATGCCAGCATAGAATTCTCGGGAATCAGCCGGGAAGAATCATGTAGTCCGCGATGGGCATAATCCCGCTTGAGATAAGGGAGGATTTTGCTTCGGCGGGAAGTATTCGGCATGATCATATATAAATATAAGAAAAAACATACAACAACAGTTAAAAGAATCCAAAACAACAGCATAGAAAAGTCCCCTTCTTTTATGTAATAATTTTCAGTGTCTCAGGTTCGAGAGAGAACGAAACATCCTTCTGGAGATAAATCGGTTCGCCGTCAGAATGTACCGGAAGTGCTATTTTTGAGTGTACTTCTGCTTTTTTACAGCGGAAGATATGTACGCCTGGAAGTCGGGTATGCTTTCCGGAAAACACAGTCGGCAGAATTGCCAGAGCAATAATTTTGGGAACATTTGCAATCACAATAAAGTCCAGCAGATCATCATCCGGTTTGGCATCCGGGCAGAATTTGCATCCACCACCTTCATAAGGAAGATTAAATGCAGAGGCAAAGAAAACCCGTTTAAAATGAAGTCTTTTGGTATCGTCCAGAAGGATTTCCATCTCATCTGGCTGACAGCGGCGCAGACGGTAGAGTGAGCAGGCTGCATAGGCAAGTTTGCCCAGACCAAGCCGGTTAAAAAAGACTTTAACCCTGGAAATACAAAGTTGATGGCAGATAGCTGCATCGTATCCGATTCCGGAACTGACGGCAAAACGGTGAACCTTGTCATGATAGTGCAATACACCAAGATTGATCTTGCGCGTCTGTTCAGAATGAAGTACCAGATCCAGAGCTTTCATGGTATCGGATGGAAGGGCAAGTCCCCGGCCAAAATCATTGCCAGAGCCGATCGGAATGTAACCGAGGGTAACCAGGCTTAAATTCTGCAGACCACAGATTACTTCATCCACACTTCCATCACCACCAAGTACAACGATCGTAACAGGATCCCCGGAGGCGGTAAGCTCGGCGGCAATTTCCGTTGCGTGATGCCGGTGATGTGTAAAATGGATCTGGTAATCTATATGTTCTGCTATCAGCTTTAATTTAATCTTTTCCCATAGTGCAAGTCCCTGACCCGAGCGGGCGTTAGGATTGGCTATAAAATGATACATAAAGTCATCCCTTCACTTCTGTAAATTTAGTTTCATTCTAGCATCGGAATGAGAGGATATTGTCAAAAAAACAATAAAAATGCAAAAATTTATTGAGGCAGAGTGTTAAAAGTGCTATTCTGGTACATGTGTTAAAAAATAAACATAAAATAAATGGAGGTAATACTGTGAAATTTATAAGACAATTCTTGATTATCATATTGATTTCTTTTGCAGGAGAGCTTTTACATGCAATCCTTCCACTACCGGTTCCTGCAAGTATTTATGGCTTGCTGATCTTGCTGGCAGGTTTGCAGACAAAAGTAATTCCTTTGAAAGCAGTTGATGAGGCCGGTGGATTTCTGATTGAAATCATGCCGATGCTTTTTATCCCTGCAGGAGTAGGTCTGATGGTATCATGGGGAGACTTAAAACCGGTTCTTGTTCCGATCATGGTTACAATTGTAGTGACAACAGTGCTGGTTATGGGCGTGAGTGGAAGAACCGCTCAGTTTGTACTGAAGAAAGAGGAGAAGAAGGATGAGTAATATGCTGCATGGATCGACCTTTTTTTGTATGGCGATCAGTCTTTTTGGATATGAGGCAGGAATTTTTTTGCGTAAAAAGTTAAAAATTGGTATCTTCAATCCACTTCTTGTTTCGATTGTTTTTGTAATTATCGTGCTAAAAGTGACTGGAATTGATTATGATACTTATGATAAGGGATCGAATGTACTGAGCTACCTTCTGACACCGTCTACAGTCTGTCTTGCAATTCCGCTTTATCAGCAGATGAATCTTCTTAAGAAGAATCTGAAAGCGATCATTGCAGGAATTACAACAGGTGTATTTGCCAGCCTTGCCGGTGTATGGGTATTTTCTATGTTGTTCCACCTGAAGAAGCAGTTCTATGTAACGCTTCTTCCAAAATCAATTACCACAGCGATCGGTATGGGAATCTCAGAAGAGCTTGGTGGAATTGTGACGATTACAGTTGCTGCGATCGTAATTACCGGGATTATTGGAAATATGTTTGCAGAGGGAATCTGTAAGCTCTGCAAAATTGAGCATCCGATTGCAAAAGGACTGGCAATCGGAACAGCTTCCCATGCTATGGGAACGGCAAAGGCAATGGAAATCGGAGAGATTGAAGGAGCAATGAGCAGTCTTTCTATTGCAGTGGCCGGATTGATGACGGTTGTAGGTTCATTGATTTTCTATCACCTGTATTAGAGAGGAGTGTGCAGAATATGGAGAAAACAATTATCTGTATCGGACGGGAATATGGAAGCGGCGGACATGAAATCGGTGAATTGCTGGCAAAGCGTACCGGTTATGCGTTTTACGATAAAGAGAAGCTGTTTGAAATTGCAAAGATGCGCGGATACGAGAAAGAAATGCAGGAGTATCTGGATGAACAGCCGGTGGACAGCCTTCTTTATTCAATCGCAATGAATTTTGCAGAACCGAAGAAGAAGCCATATCCATTTAAGCTGATTGAAGAGCTTGTGGAAGAAGGACCATGTATTATTATGGGAAGGTGCGCAGGTTATCTGATGAGAAACCGAGAAGAAGCTTTTAGTGTGTTTGTCCATGCAGATATGGAAACACGAATTGAACGCGTGAAAGAGCGTGATCATATTACAAGCAGAATGAAAGCGAAACGTAAGATCCAGGATGTGGATGAGAAAAGAAGCGCTTTTCGTAAGGATTATACCGGACAGGAATGGGGAATGTCGAAGAATTATGATCTTTCGGTCAGCACTACAGAGTTGTCCTATGAACAGGCAGCAGATCTGATTCTGTATTATAAGAAGATGACAGAAGAATCTGACAGAGCTTAGAAGGTATAAAAAGAATATACTAGTTTGTTGAATCCAGAAATGGGAAATGACATGGCAGGTCATTTCCCATTTCTGGATTTTAGAGATATAGAAGGGCTCAATTTCTATATCTTAGTTTATAGAATACGTGGCTTCTATAAATTATTTATATATTCGTTACAATCTTTTAGAGGGCAAAATTTGATTTATCTAGGCATCTCCCATGCGTTATGATCCGTGTGAAGCAACATATGTGACTTGTGAGAAAGCGGTTTCTCAAAGAAATCACGGTACAGACGGAGTACATCCGGGTTCTCATGTGAGAAGCGAAGTGGTGCATTCTTATCAAGGAAATAAAGATTTTCACCACGTGTCCGTGCAAGTTCTTCTCCGTCATGGATTGGCTGACCGCCACCGCCGACGCATCCGCCAGGGCAGGCCATGACTTCTACAAAATCATAATGTACTTCACCATGTTCGATTGCTTCGATCAGTTTACGTGTGTTTCCGAGTCCGCTGACAACAGCAGCACGAACAGTAGCATCTCCAAGCTGAATCTCAGCTTCTACAACACCTGGCTGTCCACCAGGATTGCGGACAATCTTGAATGCATCCGGATCAGGGTTACGTCCGGTTACAAGGTAGTGAGCAGAACGAAGTGCTGCTTCCATAACACCACCTGTTGTTCCGAAGATAACACCGGCACCGGTCCATTCTTTCATCAGAGGATCGCATTCACGATCAACCAAAGAAGCAGGATCAATATGTGCAGAACGGATCATGCGTGTCAATTCACGAGTTGTAAGTACAACGTCTGTCTCGTGTCCGGCATATTCACCATAGAACAGTTCCATGTTACTTTCGCCTTTTTTTGCAACACATGGCATGATAGATACAGTAAACATATTTTCCGGTTTCACACCGATGGATTCTGCAAAATAGCTCTTCATAACAGAACCGAACATCTGCTGTGGTGATTTGGCTGTTGAAAGCTGTGGCACCAGATGTGGGTACTGTGATTTAAGGAAGCGTACCCATCCAGGGCAGCAGGAGGTAAACATCGGACGAAGATTTAATTCGCCTTTTGTAAATCTCTGCAGGAATTCATTTCCTTCTTCCATAATAGTAAGGTCTGCTGTGAAGGAGGTATCGAATACATAGTCAATACCCATTTTCTTCAGAGCATCCATGATCTTGCCGACAGTTGCTTCTTCACGGGAAAGACCAAGAGCTTCACCCCATGCAGCACGTACAGCAGGAGCAACCTGTGCAACAACGACTTTCTTGTCATCAGCGATTGCATCCCATACTTTCTCTGTATCATCACGTTCGCGCAGAGCGCCGACCGGGCAGTGAGTAATACACTGACCGCACAGAGAACAGGAAACCTCGGAAATCTTATGGTTGCCGGTTACATTAATGGTAGTACGGGAACCAGTACTTGTCACATCCCAGATATGTAAATCCTGGATTTTGTCACAGACCTGGATACAGCGCATACATTTGATGCATTTCTGTGAGTCTCTGATCAGCGGAAATTCTTTATCCCAAGGGAATTCTTCCAGACGCTGCTTAAATGGTATTTCGATGATGTTCAGGTCATTTGCAAGACTCTGCAGAGTACAGTTACCACTTCTGACACAGGTAGCACATTTGCAGTCGTGCTGGGAAAGGATAAGCTGTACAGTCTGTCTTCTGGCTGTACGAACCTTTGGGCTGTTTGTATGGATTACCATACCTTCTTTTACTACGTTGTTGCAGGAAGTTACCAGCCGTTCCATTCCCTCGAGTTCAACAACACAGACACGACAGGCTGCGATCTCGTTGATATCTTTCAGATAGCAGAGCTTTGGAATCGGGATATCCGCCATTTTGGCAGCATCCATGATAGTAGTACCTTCCGGGACAGATACGTTTATATTATCAATTGTAAGATTTACCATAATGTTTCACGACCTCCTTTGAAAATGCCGTAGCCGAAGTGGTCGCAACGCAGACATCTGCTGGCTTCCTGTTTCGCTTCTGCCTCGGACATGCAGTTTTCTACACCGTTAAAGTCACAGACACGTTCGCAGGCTTCACGCTCGGTCATGTTTACTCTTCCGCACGGCGGGCGGTCATCAAGACGCGCTTCAGGAATCTCAACGTCACAGCTGATAATGTGGTGATATCCCAGGTATTCGTCTATGTTAGCAGCTACTACTTTTGCAGCAGCAATAGCTTTGATTACGGATGCAGGACCGGAAGCACAGTCTCCACCGGCAAATACACCCGGAATGTTATCGAATCCGCCGTATTTTTCGGTTAAGATCTTACCTCTCTGTACAGGAACACCGGCTTCTTCAAAGTGCTGGTATTCAATATCCTGTCCGATCGCAACGATCAGTGTCTGGCATGGAATGAATACGTCAGGAGCACCTGTCGGACGTACACTTGCACGACCGTCTTTGATCTTACTGATCATCTGTGGTGTAACGTAGATTCCTTTTACGTGACCGTTTTCATCTGTTTCGATGCGGGAAGGAGCCATCAGAGTCTGTACTTCGATTCCTTCTGCAACAGCACCTTCAATCTCTGCCGGAAGGGCAGTCATATCTGCCACGCGGCGGCGGTAAACGATGCTGACTTTTTTAGCACCCAGACGTTTTGCGGTACGGACAGCATCCATAGATACGTTACCGCCACCGATAACGGCTACTTCCTGTCCGGTAAGATCCGGGTTCTGGTTCTTTCCTACATCACGAAGGAACTGAACAGCAGAAAGGACCCCTTCTGAGTGTTCGCCTTCGATACCAAGTTTCTTATCGGTACTTGCACCGATTGTAATAAGAACTGCGTCGTATTCTTCACGCAGACTCTGGATTGTCATATCTTTTCCAATCCGTTTGCCAAATTCAACTTTGACACCGGTCTCAAGGATGGCATTGATATCATCGTTCAGACGGTCTTTCGGCAGACGGTAGTTCGGGATACCATAGCGGAGCATACCGCCAAGTTCCGGCAGCATCTCAAATACGGTTGTCTGGTGTCCCATCAGCTGCAGATAGTAAGCTGCACTTAATCCACCAGGGCCACCACCAACAACGGCAATACGCTTTCCGGTAGATGGAGCGCATGGCGGCGGTGGAACTTTTCCGGCATAATCAGCAGCCATTCTCTTAAGACCGCGGATATTGACTGCATCGTCTACGATGTTACGACGGCAGCGTGCCTCACAAGGATGTTCGCAGATAAAACCACAGGTGGTCGGGAATGGATTGTCCTTACGGATCAGGCGGATCGCATCTGCGTAACGTCCTTCTCCGACAAGAGCGATATATCCCGGAATATCTACATGTGCCGGGCACAAAGATACACAAGGAACAGGCTGTGCGTACTGGCAGGTACATCTTCCCTGGCGCACATGTTCTTCATAGTCTTCCCGACATCCCATCAAACTCTTGTAAACCATGTGAGCTGCTTCATACCCGATCGCACAGTCAGCTCCTTCCATGATTGATACAGAGAGTTCTTCCATCAGGTCTAATGTTTCCATAGTTGCGTCTCCGTTCATAACGTCGGTCAGCAGGTTTTTCAGCTGCCACAGACCAACACGGCACGGCACACATTTTCCACAGGTATGTGTATGACACATCTCCAGGAAAGCACGAGTCATGTCAACAGGACATAGTCCCGGAGGACTGGATTCGATTCTTCGCTCCAGATCTTTGTAGAGCCCTTCGATAACCAGCTGGGCTTTGTCTGGTGCAGTGATTTCAAGTCTACTCATAGCTTTTTTCTCCTTTAACTTTTTTTGCTAATCTACAGGACAGATGAAGAAAATCATAGGGAAAACATCTGAATACTATAGATTAACTCTATGGACACACTTATAATGATATTGTATGCATTTTAGTACAATCTTGCAAGCAAAGTTAATAAATAGACAAATAAGTTAATTTTGTCACAAAATGATAAAAAATATCAGCAATATGCACAAAATGGCAGAACAACGATAAAGGGTGCAAAAAATAAAAAAATTATGTTACAATAACACTTGTAAAAGAGATGTCTGTTTTACAGGCACAATTAACAGAAAGGGCGGAACAGGAGAAATGAAAGTAACAGATTTTGGTGCAACAGTTAAAGGTGACGAGACAAAATTATATACGCTCACAAATAAAAACGGAATGGAGATTGCAGTATCCGATTACGGTGCAACGCTGGTACAGGTGATCGTACCGGACAAAGAAGGCAAGCCATGTGATGTTGTGCTTGGATATGATGAGGCAGCAGGATATGAAGAAGGAGATCTGTTCTTCGGCGCAATTGTCGGGAGAAGTGCAAACCGTATCGGAGGAGCATCCTTTGAACTGAACGGAGTGACCTATCAGCTTGAAAAGAATGATAATGGCAATAATCTCCACAGCGGAATGGATTTTTATAACCAGAGAATGTGGAAGGTAAAAGAAACCGCAGATGATCATATTACATTTGAACTGGACAGCCCGGATGGTGATCAGGGATATCCGGGAGCTGTACATATTGAGGTAACATATACTCTGACAGAAGACAATGCAGTGAAGATCGCTTACCATGCAGTTCCGGATGCAGATACTCTGATCAACATGACAAATCACAGCTATTTTAATATGGATGGACATGCATCAGGAGATGTACTGGATCAGCAAGTATGGATTGATGCAGATGCATTTACCAGAGCCGATGCCGAGTCTATTCCGACAGGCGAGATCACACCGGTAGAAGGAACACCGATGGATTTCCGCACAAAGAAAGCAATTGGCAAAGAAATCGAGACAGATTATGAAGCACTGAATTTCGGGAAAGGATATGATCATAACTGGGTTCTGAACAATAAAGGAGAATTTGCGAAAGTGGCAGAGATGTCCTCGGAAGAGAGCGGAATCACTATGGAAGTTTATACAGACCTTCCGGGAATGCAGCTTTATACAGGCAACTTTATTGTTGATGCCAAAGGAAAAGGCGGGGCGCATTACCACAAACGCCAGGCAGCCTGCTTCGAGACACAGTTCTTCCCGGATGCAATCCATAAAGAGAATTTTGCCGGTCCGGTATGCAAGAAGGGCGAAACTTACGAAACAACAACAATGTACAAGTTTATATAACAACAGATAAGCCGAAAAGGTGCCATGGACATAAAAATCCATGACACCTTTTTTGAAAATATGTGCTGTAAAAAATCAGCGAAGGAATATGAAAAATTCATTTTACGCTGTGGTATATCTGTGAAATCAGAAAATGCCATCCAGATAATGCCCGATCGAACGGCGGATATTACCTTCAAAATCAGTCTCTCCGTTATGCAGACACCATTCAAATACATTTCCGATAACCAGCATACGGATATCAGTGCAGATTTCATCCAGGGAAATCTTTGGCGCAATGATGCCGGCATCAATTGCTTTGCGAAGATAATTCTCTACGGTAAGGATCGGGTACGGTCGCTCGGTACGGATCGTTGGGTTCAGTGCCTGGTTGCGCGGTGTGTAGTAATTGGACATGAATTCTACTCCGAGTTCCCGGCAGTACTGTGCGTAATTCAGATAAACGTGGATGATACCGATCTTTGCCTCATCTGCATCTTCCGGCGTATCCAGAAGATCCGGATTGATGCTTGGCTGTTCTTCAATATAATAAGATAAAAGATCATCTTTGGTTTTAAAATGATGATAGAAGCTGCCGTTGGAGACACCTGCTTCATCACAGATATTTTTTATGGAAAGCTGATCGTATCCCTGCTTCTGCAGAATTGTCTTGGCTGCATGAAAGATACGTGCTTTGGTTTCTTTTGATTTTTTCTGTTGTCTGGACAGTGGCTCTTTTTCAATATCGCTTGACATTTGGTTAATCCTTTCTTAAAACTTTTCAGTCAGATTAGCTGTAGTATAGCATATTTAATAGAAAAAGACAAGAAAACCGAGCGAACTCTGTAATTTTAACGGGAATTGAAAAATAAGAGATGACATGGTATCATTAAATCCATAGCGAACAAAAAGAGAGGATTGGATATCAATGGATATTAACCAGAAAATAACAGAAGAACTGGGCGTAAAAAAGTGGCAGGTAGATGCGGCTGTAAAGCTGATCGATGAAGGAAATACCATTCCGTTTATTGCGCGTTACAGAAAAGAAGCACACGGTACACTGGATGATGAACAGCTTCGTAAATTATATGAACGACTGACCTATCTGCGGAACCTGGAAGAGAAAAAAGAACAGGTTCTTGCAAGTATTGAAGAACAGGGCAAGTTAACACCTGAGCTGAAAGCACAGATCGTGGCAGCAGAGACGCAGGTTCTGGTGGACGATCTTTATCGTCCGTACAGACCCAAACGCCGGACCCGTGCGACAATTGCAAAAGAAAAAGGTCTGGAATCACTGGCGGTTCTGATCTCTCTTCAGAATAGTAAGGAGCCCCTGGAAAAAGAGGCAGAAAAATATGTTTCTGAAGAAAAGGGCGTGAAAAATGTGCAGGAAGCGATTGACGGTGCGAAAGATATTCTTGCAGAAAATATTTCAGATGAGGCAGATTACAGAAAGAGGATCCGCGATCTGACGTTCAAAAAGGGTACGCTGGTTTCTGCTGCAAAAGATGAAAAAGCAGAATCTGTATACGAGATGTATTATGATTTTACAGAAGCGGTCAGCAAAGTAGCCGGACACCGTGTGCTGGCACTCAACCGTGGAGAAAAAGAAAAATTCCTGAGTGTTAAGATTGAAGCACCGGAAGAGGAAATTCTCCGTTATCTGGAAAAGAAAGTGATCCGCAGGGATAATCCATACACAACACCGGTTTTGAAAGAGGTTGTGGCCGACAGCTATCAGAGACTGATCGCACCGGCGATCGAGCGTGAACTGAGAAACGAACTGACGGAAAAAGCAGAAGATGGCGCAATCCTTGTGTTTGGAAAGAATCTGGAGCAGCTTCTGATGCAGCCGCCGATCGTTGGACAGGTTGTGCTTGGATGGGATCCTGCATTCCGTACCGGATGCAAGCTTGCTGTGGTAGATCCGACCGGAAAAGTAATCGGCACGACTGTAATTTATCCGACAGCGCCTACGACTCCGAAGAAGATCCAGGCAGCAAAAGATCTGCTGAAAAAGATTATTCCAAAGTATCACATCTCTTTGATTTCCCTGGGGAATGGAACAGCATCCAGAGAATCAGAACAGTTTATTGTAGAACTGTTAAAAGAGATTCCGGAAAAAGTGCAGTATGTGATCGTAAATGAAGCGGGAGCATCTGTGTACTCAGCAAGTAAACTTGCTACAGAAGAATTCCCAAAATTCGATGTCGGGCAGAGAAGCGCGACATCCATCGCAAGACGTCTTCAGGATCCGCTTGCCGAACTGGTAAAGATCGATCCGCAGTCGATCGGTGTCGGGCAGTATCAGCATGATATGAACCAGAAAAAATTAGGAGAAGCACTTGGCGGTGTGGTAGAAGACTGTGTAAATAAAGTCGGTGTGGACCTAAATACTGCATCGGCTCCGCTGCTTTCTTATATTTCCGGTATTTCCGGAACCCTTGCGAAAAATATTGTTGCCTACAGGGAAGAAAATGGAAAATTTGAGAATAGAAAAGAACTTCTCAAAGTACCAAAACTTGGACCAAAAGCATTTGAGCAGTGTGCCGGGTTTATGAGGATCCAGGGAGGAACCAATCCACTTGACGGAACCAGTGTACATCCGGAGTCTTATGAGGCGGCAGGAAAGCTTCTTGAAAAGCAGGGCTTCAAGCCGGAAGATATTGCAGGCGGCAAACTTACAGGTCTGTCTCTTACCATCAAAGATTACAAAAAGCTCGCTGAGGAACTTGGAATAGGAGAGATCACCCTTCGGGATATTGTCAAAGAGCTGGAAAAACCGGCGCGTGATCCACGAGATGAGATGCCGAAACCAATTCTCAGAACGGATGTCCTTGATATGAAGGATCTGAAGGAAGGAATGATTCTGAAAGGAACCGTGCGAAATGTCATTGACTTTGGTGTATTTGTCGATATTGGAGTGCATCAGGACGGATTGGTGCACATTTCCCAGATCACGGATCGTTTTATCAAGCATCCACTGGAAGCAGTCAGCGTAGGAGATGTTGTAGATGTAAAGGTGATGAGCGTTGATCTACAGAAGAAGCGGATCCAGCTTACAATGAGAGGAATTCAGTAATACATGTTCGGATATGTGACGGCGAATGAGCCGGAATTAAAAGTAAAAGATTATCATAAATATAAAGCGTATTACTGTGGCCTTTGTCAGTCGCTGAAGAGACAGTATGGCAGCGCAGGTCAGCTTACGCTTGCCTATGATATGACATTTGTGATCATTTTACTTACTTCTTTATATGAAAGTGAAACAAAGGCAGAAAGCCATCGCTGTAAGATGCATCCGTTAAAGCCACAGCCAATGCTGGAAAATGAGATCACAGAGTATGCGGCCGATATGAATCTGATCATGGCGTATTATCATCTGGAAGATGATTGGAAGGATGAGAAGAAAGTAGCAGGGCTTCTCGGGAGTATGGCCTTGAAGCGAAAAGTAGAAAAAGCAATTCGGAAATATCCAAGGCAGAGTCGTGTGATCAGAGAAGAAATGGCAAAGCTTTCGGAATATGAAAGTCAGGGTATACAGGAAGTTGACTATCCGGCAGGCTGTTTTGGCCGGCTGATGGAAGAGATGATGGTATATAAAGAAGACTGCTGGGAACAGCAGCTTCGAGGGATCGGTTTCTATCTGGGCAAATATATTTATATTATGGATGCTTACGAAGATCTGGATAAGGACTTGGAAAAAGGAACTTATAATCCATTAAAAAAGATGCATGAAGAAGCCGGATATGAAGAAAGATGCAGAGACATTCTGTGCATGATGATCGGCGAATGCGCAAGAAATTTTGAAATTCTGCCATGTGTACTGGACGTGGATATCCTGCGGAATATCCTGTATGATGGCGTATGGAAACATTACAGAAAGATACAAGAAAAGAAAAGCGAGGAAAAGGAAGATGACAAAGAATCCTTATGAGGTGCTTGGCGTATCACCAAATGCGTCGGAAGAGGAGATAAAAAATGCGTACAGAGAACTGAGCCGGAAATATCATCCGGATGCCAATGTGGATAATCCGCTTCGGGATCTTGCTGAAGAAAAGTTCAAAGAAGTACAGGAAGCTTATGATGAAATTATGAAAGAGCGGGCGAATGGAGGATATAATTACGGATACGGCGCGGGTTCAGGAAACTATTCTTATGGTAATAATTCCTATGGGAATCAATCTTATGGCAATGGCAGATATCAGCAGTACAATAATATGAATCCGGAGATGCAGGCGGCATTCAATTTTATCAATAACCGTAGATATCAGGACGCGATCAATGTGTTGAACCGTATGAATGACCGGACTGCACAATGGTATTATGCAAGTTCCATGGCCAACGCCGGCGTAGGCAACAATGTGCTGGCAAGGGATTATGCTGCGCAGGCAGTGAATATGGACCCGAATAACCCGCAGTACAGAGAGCTGATGAACCAGCTGAACTGGGGAGCACAGAGATATAATAGTAATCCGTTTGGTCAGGGATATGGCAATCGTAATTCCTCTCCGTGTGGAACTGGAAATATGTGCTGTGATCTGTGGATCGCAGATTCATTATGTGAATGTATGGGAGGAGATCTGTGTCCATGCATCTAAATACAAAAAAGATTGCATTTGCAGGCGTTATGCTTGCACTGACAGAAGTGGGGATTGCGCTTGGCAGTGTGATCGAAACGAATACCCTTTTTTTACTGGCGGCGGCGTCCTTCTTTGTCGGGATTGTGATTCAGGAATTTGGATTGAAAAGCGGGGCAGGCTTTTTATTGGCTGGAATTTTGCTGGCAATCCTTCTGTCTCCGAATAAATTATATGTGGTTTCCTATGCATTTATGGGATTTTATATTCTAATTATAGAAACAATATGGCATTTTTCTGGAAGAGCTTCTGGATGGATCAGAAGCCGTAACTTTTTCTGGCTCATGAAATATCTGGTATTTAATGTACTTTATATTCCGGGTTTAATATATTTCTGGAGTATGTTATCTGAAAAAAAGACCGCAAAAGGAATAATGCTTATGTCTGTTGTATTCGGACAATTTATACTTTTTGTCTTTGATAAGACATATGAATATGCAATGGGGAAAATCTGGAAAGAAAATAGACATAAATTCGGATTTTAAAGCATATATAATACAATAATGATGATGTGAGTGTCGAAAGTAAATTTTGCTGTTCACTGATGTAACCGGATTGTTCTATTGCTACGCAATTCCCATAATCCTCGAACACATCATAATAATAAAAATATAAATTTTTATGTATTTTTTGCACAAAAAAGTGGAAAATTTAACAGAAAAATTGTATAATATAAGACAGGACAAATAGGAAAGAGAGGATTCACTTATGAAGCAGAATAATATGCTTGCTATGATCTTGGCGGGCGGACGAGGAAGTCGTCTTCACGAGCTTACAAATAAAGTAGCCAAACCTGCGGTTTCATATGGTGGAAAATACAGAATCATTGATTTTCCACTTAGCAACTGTGCCAACAGCGGAATTGATAATGTAGGAGTCCTGACACAGTATGAGTCTATTTTACTTAACAGTTATGTAGCGGCAGGCCGCAGATGGGGGTTAGATGCCCAGAACAGCGGAGTCTATGTACTTCCACCGCGTGAAAAAGCGGATGCGGATCTGGATGTATACAGAGGAACAGCAGATGCAATTTCACAGAACATTGATTTTGTGGACATGTTTGCACCAGAATATGTACTGATTCTTTCCGGTGACCATATTTATAAGATGAATTATGATAATATGCTTGATTATCATAAAGAGACTGGAGCAGATGCAACAATCGCGGTCATTGAGGTTCCGATGAAGGAAGCAAGCCGTTTCGGTATTATGAATACGGACGATGAGGGAAGAATTGTAGAGTTTGAAGAGAAACCGGAGAATCCAAAGAGTAATCTGGCATCCATGGGTATTTACATATTCAACTGGAAGCTTTTAAGAAAGATGCTCCTTGCAGATATGAAAAATCAGGATTCCAATCATGATTTCGGAAAAGACATCATTCCGACTATGCTGAATGATGGAAGAAAGCTCTATGCATACAAGTTCAAAGGATATTGGAAAGATGTCGGAACAATTGATTCCCTGTGGGAAGCAAATATGGATCTGATCAATAGTAAAAATGAACTTGATCTGAATGATGATTCATGGAAGATTTACACAGAGGATACAACTGTGCTTCCTCAGTATGTTGGTCCGACAGCAGAGATTGAAAGAGCATTTATCAACCAGGGATGTGTGATCAATGGAAAAGTCAAAAATTCTGTATTGTTTACAGGTGCAAGAGTCGGCGAAGGTGCACAGATTATTGACAGTGTACTGATGCCGGGCGTTGAAGTAGAAGAAGGTGCAGTTGTAACAAGAGCGCTTGTGGCTGATGGCGTAAAGATTGGCAAAAATGCAGTTGTCGGATCAGCAGACAGTGAACATATTGAATTAGTATCAAAACGTGTTAAGGGGGATGAGTAATATGGCACAGGCATTTGGAATCGTAAGTTTTGCCGGCAACAATATCCGGGTAGGAGAGATGCAGAATTACCGTCCGGTTGGTGCTGTTTCATTCCTTGGAAGATACAGAGTTATCGATTTCCCAATCTCTAATATGAGCAACAGTGAAATCGAACATATTCAGGTTTATGTAAGAAGAAAACCGCGTTCTCTTACAGAACATCTTGGAACAGGCCGTCATTACAATATCAACTCAAAGAGTGGCCGTCTTCATATTCTTTATTCTGATTTTGCAAATGCAGAATGGAGTGTATACAATAATGACCTGGCGGCATATGAAGAAAATATGGAGTGTATTGAAGCTGTAAAATATCCATATGTAGTTATTGCACCAAGTTATATGATTTATACACAGAATTATGATGAATTACTTAAGACACATATTGAATCCGGTGCAGATATTACCCTGTTATATCACAGTGTGGATAATGCAAAAGAATACTATCTGAACTGTTCAACACTTAATTTGAACAAGCAGAAGGGTGTCCTTTCATTGGAACCGAACCATGGTAACGCGAAAAACCGTAATATTTTCATGGACACTTATGTAATGCGCAAAGATCTGTTTATGGAACTGGTTAAAAAGGGAAGAAAGATTTCTTCCATGTTCACACTTAATGATATTGTGAATATGGCATGCAGTGAACTGGATGTACGTGGAATGTCACATCGAGGATTCTTTGCATCTATCACAGATTTTAAGAGCTACTATAATGCAAACTTATCACTGATCGATATGAAGAATGCAGTGACTTTGTTTGATAAGAACTGGCCGATTTACACAAGAACAAATGATTCATGCCCAACAAAGTATTATGAAGGAGCAAGTGTCAAGAGTTCAGTAATTTCCAATGGATGCCTGATCGAGGGTACTGTTGAGAATTCGGTAATCGGACGTGGATGCGTAATTAAGAAAGGTGCAGTTGTCAAAGACAGTGTTATCCTTCCGGGAGTTGTAATTGGAGAGGATGCACAGATTGAAGCGCAGGTAGTGGACAAGAGTGCAAGGATTGTCCATGCAAAGGAACTGATTGCAGATCCGGAAAAACCAGGATATGTAAGAAGAAACGATACTTTATAATCAAAAGAAATTCAACAGAGAGAAGAATGTCGGCGTGGGCAGACTTCTCTCTGTTTTTTTGTTTCATAAAAAAAGAGGCTCATAACGAACCCCTTTTGCTGCTTTGTAAAATTATAATCTATTCGCGTCCCATTTGTAAAATCGGGCTGATCTTTTTGTAGATCAGGAATACGATCAATGATACCAGGAAACCTTTCAGCAGATTGAAAGGTGCAACAGAAAGTAAAACAAAAGTCAGAAGACTGTTGATATGACTGTTGACTGCGGTTCCCATGGCAATCAGTGCGTCGATCGGCATATGGAATGCAGCAGCGTATGCCGGAAGCAGAAGGTATGCATTGATAAAACATCCGACAATTGTCATAAAAACAGTTCCTGTTACCATACCGATGATCGCACCCTTGCGAGAATGTAACTTCTGATAAATCAGGGAAGCCGGAATACACATTGCACATCCGATCAGGAAGTTTCCGAGGTCTCCAACACCAGCTGTTGATGTACCTCTGATCAGGAGGTTCAACAGGATTTTGACCAGTTCGATTAAAGCGCCGGCTACAGGTCCCATGGTAAATGCTCCGACAAGGACCGGAACTTCACTGAAATCAATTTTGTAAAAGGTTGGTGCAAATGGAAGTGGAATATCAAATAACATCAGAACCATAGCGATTGCTCCGAGCACACCAATCTGTGCAATTACCTTTGTGCTGATACGTTTTTTTTCTTTCGTTGTTGTTTTTTGGTTTGTCATTACATCTGTACTCATTTTTTCTCTCCTTTTCTCTTGACATAATCAGATGAATTGAGGAGGAAAATCTTCGAAAGCCTATGCAAAAAAATCCCCGACGTAATACGTCGGGGGGATTATTTGCAAAATCACTTTTTCTTCTCTCATCCAGACTTTACTGTCGGTTTTGGAATTGCACCAAATCAGCTGTCAGAAATCTGACAGGTCGCGGACTGTAACCGCCGGTTGGGAATTCTGCTTATACTATAGCGATAAGAAGTCACCCTACCCCGAAGAATTTCCTTGTTCATTTGAACACATTATAGCGCAGGCGTATATAAAATACAAGTACAAGTTAAGAAAAGACAGTGTTTTTCTAAACCCGGAGTGAGCAGTAACGACTTGTTTCCAAAGATTCGGTATGATATAATCGGTGTGACTTAATCTGATATGGAGGAAAATGAATGAATATAAAGTTTGAAGTAAAAATGACAAAAAAAGCCATGTTTGATTTTATGCTCTATACTTCCTATACAAGCCTTAGTGGAATCGTTGGTGTGATTTTCGGTGGTGTAACACTGGTGCTGGGAATCAGACAATGTATGTTTGGAAGCTACAGTACAGCAGCAACGTTCTTTTTGTTTGCCGCAATTTTTCTGATCGGAAACCCACTTCATTTAAAAGCACGTGCGGCAGAACAGGTAATGCGCTCCCCGATGTTTCAGAAACCGATTAGTTATGAACTTAACGAAGAAGGAATCCGCATTTCACAGGATGAACAAAGTGTGCTTAATGAATGGGGAGATTTCCGGAAGGCAGTTTCAACCGGTCAGTCTGTAATTATATATGTAACAAAGGTAAGAGCACTGATTTTTCCAAGAGAATCCCTGGGAGAACAGTATGCGGCAGCAGTGCAGATGATTTCTACACATATGCCAGCCAAGAAAGTCAATATCAGACACGTCAGTGCAAATTAGGAGGCAGACCAGAAGATGATAATTGAAACAAGAAGTGCCAAAGAAACCTATGATCTCGGTAAGAAGATCGGGAGTCATGCAAAAGCAGGAGAAGTCTATACACTGGTAGGAGATCTCGGCGTCGGGAAGACCGTATTTACCCAGGGACTGGCAAAAGGACTGGGGATTGAAGAACCGATCAGCAGTCCAACCTTTACAATAGTCCAGGTATATGATGACGGAAGACTTCCGTTCTATCATTTTGATGTGTATCGGATTGGTGACATTGAAGAGATGGACGAGATTGGTTTTGAAGACTATGTATATGGAGACGGTGTAAGCCTGATCGAATGGGCGAACCTGATCGATGAGATTCTTCCGGCGAACCGGACAGAGATCACGATAGAAAAAGATCTGGAACAGGGATTTGATTTCCGCCGGATTACGGTAGAGAAAAGAGGAGAATAATATGCGCATTTTAGCAATAGACAGTTCGGGACTTGTTGCAACTGTCGCAGTAGTTGAAGAAGAAAACGAAATTTCCAAAACGATTGCAGAGTATACGATCAATTATAAAAAGACACATTCACAGACCTTATTACCGATGTTGGATGAAATCGTGAAGATGACGGATATGAATCTGGATACGATTGATGCGATTGCGGTAGCAGGAGGACCGGGATCATTTACCGGACTCAGAATTGGTTCAGCAACTGCAAAGGGACTGGGGCTGGCACTGAAGAAGCCTTTGATTCACATTCCGACAGTAGACGGACTTGCTTATAATCTGTGTTATACAGACAGGATCATTTGTCCGATCATGGATGCAAGAAGAAATCAGGTATATACTGGTATTTATCAGATGGACGGTGATAAACTGCAGGTTTTGGAAGCACAGATGGCAGTCGAAATCGATGAACTTGCAAAAAAACTTTGTACTTATGGAAAACCAGTGATCTTTCTTGGAGACGGTGTACCGGTGCATAAAGACAGGCTGGAGAAGGAATTGATGACGAATTATGATATTGCATTTGCACCGGCACATATGAACCAGCAGAGAGCTGCAGCAGTCGGTATGCTTGGAATTCAGTATTATAAAGAAGGAAAAACAGAAACTGCAATGGAACACAAACCGGATTATCTGCGTGTATCACAGGCAGAACGGGAAAGAGAAGAACGTCTGAAAGCAGAAAAAACACATGAGTAATAGAGATAACATAGAAATTACTTTGATAACAGAAAATGACAGAGAACGAATGGAACAGGTGGCGCAGATGGAAACAGACGTATTTCCGGATCCGTGGAGTTATCATGAGGTGAGATCAACTGTCAGACAGAAGCATACTTTTTGTGCGGCAGCAATGGAAGGGGATACCCTGCTGGGATATTTTCTGTGTTATTATGTTCTGGATGAATGCGAGATTGCAAGAATTGCAGTTGCTGAATCTGAAAGACGCAGAGGAATTGGACAGATGCTGTTTGGATTTATGGAACAGATCTGCCATGAAAAGCAACTGAAAAGAATGCTTCTTGATGTCCGTAAGAGTAATCAGACAGCGATTGCTTTTTATGAAAAAAACAAATTTGGAATCGATGGAGAGCGAAAGTTCTATTACGGAGGGAAAAATCCGGAAGATGCAATCCTGATGAGCCGTATGGTTTAGAAAATGGAAGAAATCGCAAGAATATACAAGACTTCCCACTGGAAGGCGTCAGTCTGTGACGTTATAATGTACCTGAACATAGAAAGAGCTGAAAAATGAAATGGCAGTCTTTTTTGCAAAGATACTCAGGAGGAAGTAAGATGCGTAATTATAAAAAAATTCAGACAGAAAAAAATACAGTCACAAAGATTGTGTGCAATAAGTGTAAAAAAGAAATCACAATAAAAAATGGAATACCGGAGGAAGAGATGCTTACAGTTGAAAAAAGATGGGGATATTTTTCGCACAAAGACGGAGAACTCCATCGATTTGATATCTGTGAGGAATGTTATGATACCTGGATAGCATCTTTCCAGATTCCGGTATATGGAGAACAGGAGTTAGAATGTTAGATGTATGTTTGCTTGGAAGCGGTGGAATGATGCCGCTTCCTTATCGATGGCTGACCGCACTTATGACAAGATATAACGGCAGCCAGCTGCTGATTGACTGTGGTGAAGGCACACAGATTGCGTTAAAAGAGAAGGGATGGAGTTTTAAACCGATCGATGTAATTTGTTTTACACATTATCATGGAGATCATATCAGCGGACTTCCGGGACTTCTTCTTACAATGGGAAATGCGGACAGAAAGGAACCGCTTACTCTGATTGGACCGAAAGGTCTGGAGAGAGTGGTGAGTTCTCTGCGAGTGATCGCGCCGGAACTGCCATTTGAAATCCACTATAGAGAAATTACAGAGCCAGAACAGATTTTTGAGATGGATGGATATCGTCTGAAAGCATTTCGTGTAAAACATAATGTGATCTGTTACGGTTATACGATTGAGATCGACCGTGCCGGCAAATTTGATGTGCAGAGGGCAACAGAACAGAAAATCCCGAAGGAATACTGGAAACACCTTCAAAAAGGTGAGACAGTAGAGCTTGACGGAAGAATATTGACGCCGGAGATGGTCCTTGGACCACCTCGAAGAGGAATTAAGCTTACCTATTGTACAGATACAAGACCGACGGATTCTATCCGGAAGAATGCAAAAGGGTCAGACCTGTTTATCTGCGAAGGAATGTACGGAGAAAAAGAAAAAGCGGCAAAGGCAGTAGAATATAAGCATATGACCTTTTATGAGGCAGCAAACCTGGCAAAAGAGGCGGAGGTAGGAGAAATGTGGCTTACGCATTACAGCCCGTCCCTGCGCCATCCGGAAGAATATATGGATGAAGTGCGGGCAATCTTTCCACATGCGATCGCAGGAAAAGACCGTATGACAACAGAACTGGATTTCCCGGAATAAGCAAAGCAGTAGAGAGAAGGAAAAATATGGATACAGAGAAAAAGGATATATTAATACTGGCAATTGAAAGTTCCTGTGATGAAACGGCAGCAGCCGTTGTAAAGAACGGACGACAGGTGTTGTCAAATGTGATCTCATCACAGATAGATCTACATAAATTATATGGTGGTGTGGTTCCGGAAATCGCATCGAGAAAGCATATTGAAAAGATTAATCAGGTAATAGAAGAGGCTCTGGAAAATGCAGAGGTTACACTGGATGATATTGATGCAATCGGTGTAACTTATGGTCCGGGGCTTGTTGGTGCGCTTCTTGTCGGTGTGGCAGAAGCAAAAGCAATCGCATATGCGAAAAAGTTACCACTTGTTGGAGTTCATCATATTGAAGGGCATATTTCTGCAAATTATATTGAGAATCTGGAACTGGAACCACCGTTCTTGTGTCTTGTTGTGTCTGGGGGACATACGCATCTCGTATGCGTCAAGGATTATGGAACTTATGAGATTCTTGGAAGAACCAGAGATGATGCGGCAGGAGAGGCTTTTGATAAAGTGGCTAGAGCAATTGGCCTGGGATATCCGGGAGGACCGAAGATTGATAAGCTTTCAAAAGAGGGGGATCCAGATGCAATCCCATTTCCACGCGCGCATATCGAAGATTCCCCATATGATTTCAGCTTCAGTGGCGTGAAGTCAGCAGTTTTAAACTATATTAACGGCTGCAAGATGAAAGGGATTGAATACAACCGTGCTGATATTGCTGCATCCTTCCAGAAAGCAGTTACTGATGTGCTGGTAGACAATGCAATGCATGCAGTAAAAGAATATGGACTTAATAAGTTTGCAATTGCAGGAGGCGTGGCGTCAAACAGTAGTCTTCGTGCAGCAATGAAACAGGCATGTGAAAAGAATGAAATAGAATTTTACTATCCGTCACCGATTTTCTGTACAGATAATGCAGCAATGATCGGTGTGGCGGCTTATTATGAATACATAAATGGAACCAGACATGGATGGGATCTGAATGCAGTCCCGAATCTGAAACTTGGCGAAAGATAGAGTGGGCGAACCACGAAATGCAGGTAAAAAGGAGAGAGTAATATGAACAGGGAAAAATGTACAGCAGTAGTCCTGGCAGCAGGAAAAGGAAGCCGGATGGGTACAAAAATACAGAAGCAGTATCTGGAAATATGCGGAAAGCCTGTACTTTACTATTCTCTTGCTGCATTTGCAGCATCTCCGATTATTGATGAAATTGTTCTTGTGACAGGAGAAGGTAAGACTGATTATTGCCGGAAAAATATTATAGACGCTTATGGAATCACAAAAGTTAACAAAATTGTGGTTGGTGGAAAAGAACGGTATGAATCTGTATATAAAGCACTAAGAGAAATAGAACCGGAAGGTTATGTCTTTATTCATGATGGAGCACGTCCGTTTGTTGATGAATCGATCATAGAACGAACTTACCAGGCAGTAAAAGAATACCGGGCATGTGTGGCAGGAATGCCATCGAAAGATACGGTAAAGATTGTAGATGAGAATGATTTCGCAGTAAATACACCGGAACGAAGATTTGTGTGGTGTATTCAGACTCCGCAGGTATTTGAGACTGCATTGATTCGTCATGCATATTTTAAATTGATGGAAAATGAAGAAAATGAAATAGGGATAACAGACGATGCGATGGTTGTAGAGCGTATGGAAAACTGTGCAGTAAAGTTGGTAGAAGGTTCGTATGAGAATATAAAGATTACAACGCCAGAAGATCTGATATTAGCAGAAAGTCTGATCAAAAAAAGAAATTGAAAAAGATTTAAAAAAAGTGTTGACAATAATGTATCACTATGATATTATCTATCTTGTCGCTGATACACAGCAACAACTTAATAAATGCGGAGAGGTATCGAAGTGGTCATAACGAGGCGGTCTTGAAAACCGTTTGTCCGAAAGGGCGCGTGGGTTCGAATCCCACCCTCTCCGGTTGAAGCAGAACAATATGTTCTGCTTTTTTTATTGTTCGGCTTGGTTTTTGGGGAGTAAAAAGGTGAAATGAAAAAAGGTAAGATTTACCTTTGAAGTTACATTATTTTACAAGATTAAATTCCACATGAGAGTGGAATTTAATCTTGTAAGTGAGTAATATATAAAACTTGAAAATAGTACTGGACAAAAAAGAAAGAATCGTGTATATTAAATAACGGACGTTTTGGAGAAATACCCAAGCTGGCCGAAGGGGCTCCCCTGGAAAGGGAGTAGGTCGTTAATAGCGGCGCGAGGGTTCGAATCCCTCTTTCTCCGTTTTGTTCAAAGCTAAAAAGCAGTAATCGATAAAACATAATATTGAATGTAAAATACAGATCAAGAAAATGTGAAAAAAGTCGAAAAAAGTGCTTGACATTCAGGAAAACGGATGTTATTATAAACAAGCTGATGTATGAGAAATGAAAGTTTTAAATGCAAAACAAAAAATAAAAAAAGTTGTTGACAAACATGAAACGCTTTGATATAATATAAAAGCTGTCGCATGAAACGGCAACAACAAAAAAGAACATTGATA
>NZ_JAQDKN010000039.1:0-2090 GCF_027662015.1 Coprococcus sp. AM100_B19A | reverse complement strand
TTATGAATCACCTTATAGTATTACTTCTTTTCATTATTTTTTAATTTACAGATACCCTGCGTCATTGTTCCCATTGGACAAAATGTACACCAGGTTCGTGGCTTATATAACACCATTACGATCAACCCTAACAACAAAGATGTAAGCATCAAACTATAAAATCCAAAACTAAACTGTGCCACCCAATCAGCTACTGTTCCGGCAGTGTATGTCCATCCCCACGGAACACGGAAGGTCCAGAATAATTTGATGGCTTCACGCAAGGATGATGATCCGGCACCAACTAAATATGTCTGAAATACCATATTCCCAAACATTGTAAGGAAAAATATCAAAAAGCCGTATCGGAACCATTTTGAACTCATCCATCGCGGGGTTGGTTTATTTCTTGAGCATTTTAAATCTCCACCAAGCTTACTAAAAAGCTGGCCACGTCCACACAAATGATTACAGAAAAATTTATTTCCACCGAATATTGCTATTCCTAACGGCAACAGGAAATCAATCATCCCAAACCAAGCGAACAAAACATTAAAAAAACCGAGAGCAAAATAAAGGATCGCCCATATCCATAAATAATCATACCAATGTTTCTTTTTCTTCACATCGCTGTCCTCTCTTTCATTTCAATACAACCTGCCGGACAGGATTTTGCACATTTTCCACATCCTACACACACTGTTTCTTCTACCACAGCATAACATCCATGGTAAACTTTGGCCGCTGTCAGCGGACAAGTATTTTCACATACTCCGCAGGCAACACATCTTTTTTTATCGACACTTGCCATTCTTTTTGCCAATGCTTTGTTCCCCTTTCAAATTTTGTATCTCTATTGTACCTGAAAAAGGTAAATCCTTCTGTGATATTATTACATAAGAATTTACCTTGAACGCTAATCATTACAATGACATATTTTTATTATACATTACCTTTATATTTATATATGATGTTTAGAATTTCCTCAGTTGTTCGAATAATTTCTTTTTGTTTTTCTTTCATTGTTATAGATTTGCTTTCTTCTTCAGCTAACGAAGAGTAAAGGTGAATGGTATTAGCATGATTCCATATCTCATCGTAAATTTTCTCGATTTCATCAGCACTCCGAAATGCCTGGTCTGTTTGCATTTGCAAGTGTTCTCGTTGCTCTTCCAGATGATTCATCCGTTCTTGTAACTGATCCCTTTCTTTCTGCAATCGATCATGTTGTGCTTGCAGTTGATCTATTTGTATTTTAATTTCGCTCATCTTTTCTTTCTGTCTCCGCATAAGCATCATCAAATATACAACTACAACTACAAATACAAATAATAGTATTATGTACAGCATAAACTTCTCCTCACGACACATATATTTCGACGGTTTTCCGCAAATCAACTATTGATAATGGCATAGAAAGAACAGTTAGTTTTCCTGCATTCTTTTTAATTTCAACAGCATCAGGATTGCCTGCGATTAAAATTACAGGTGTTGTCCTGTCCGCACGCCATGGCTGATTCGGTTGGCTCGTCATATCTTCGGTAACAATCCAAAGATCCGGCTTATGTCTGCCTAATCTTGTTTTAGCACTTTCCGGTGTGTAAAACAGCATGATCTGATCTGAAATAAATTGCAATGTTTCTTTTAATCCTTTTGCATAACGTTCACTGCCACAGACCAGTGCAATAATAGAAGCAGCTTTCTTTTTTTGTGTTACCTGAATAAAATCCAAAACTGGTGTATTATAGAGACTAAAGTCTTTTTCCAAATGAACTTTATCATAATAATTCTTTGCTGCCTTGCACATCCTCAGACAAAACTGTTCTATGTCTATACGAATATCGTTTCCGTTCTCCTGTATGTTCATACTTTCCAACTGACAAACTGACATTCCACAGTTTAGTCCAAGATGAAAGCGTATATTATTTTCTCTGCCAACAGCGTTCTCCGCAAATATATGGCTTTTCATCGGATTGAGATAGTTTAAAGTAGTCCCCTGCATATTCATCAAACCAGCGAATATACTGGGTTCCCACATCACGGGTCGGATTCTTTTGCCGATCCAGCATAACCCGGCCATCTCGATAATGTTTAACAATTTCCGGGAAAGC
>NZ_JAQDKN010000038.1:0-2105 GCF_027662015.1 Coprococcus sp. AM100_B19A | reverse complement strand
GATTCCTTTTTATTTCATACTTATACAATACAAAGTCAATCTCAATTTAACCTCAACAAAATTTATTTTTCATAAAAAAATATGACCGGCTTCTTTTTAAAGAAACAGTCATATTTTTATTCTAATATATGAAGGAGCTTTTCTTACTCCGTTGTATTAATCACTATTTTATTTCTTCCATAAGCTGTCGGATTTTTCTCAATGTACACCGTGTAACTGCCAGGTCATCTTCTTGTATATTCGATATAATTTTTTCATAAGCTTCTATCATTTTTTCTTTCTGACAATTACTTAATTCAATTGCCTTGTTCGTCAAAACAAGGTATGTTCTTTCTTTTTTTTCATCTAATTTCCAGATAATATATCCTTTATTTTCAAGACTTTTTACCATCTTAGATGTTTCTGGAATCGATAATTTCATGTATTCTGCCACTTCTGAAAGATATACTCCTTCATGACAGTCTGATTTTTCAACACATTCCTTTATACTATAAAGAAACAAATAATCTGTTCTTTCAACAAATTCAAATATACTTTCAACATTGATGCTCTTTAAAAAAAACTCCTCTGCACTGGTTCCTGCTCCCATATTATCGTTCCTCTCTTTCTATATATTCTTTTTTGCTGACTAGACTCTTATATGCCGGGCGAATGATCTTATCTGTAGTTATCAATTCTTCCAGGCGATGTGCACTCCAACCAGCAATTCTTGCTATCGCAAATAATGGCGTGTACAATTCTCTTGGAATATTCAACATGTCATACACAAAACCACTATAGAAATCTATATTAGGACTTACTCCTTTGAATATCTGACGCTGCTTTGCAATCAACTTAGGTGCAATCTTCTCAATATTGTTATAAAGGGTCATATCTTTCTCACGTCCTTTATCCCTTGCGAGTTGTTCTACAAAGCCTTTGAACACCCTTTCTCTTGGATCTGAAATAGAATATACAGCATGTCCCATTCCATAAATAAGTCCTTTCTGATCAAACGCCTCTTTCTTCAAAATCTTACTCAGATATGATGCAATTTCCTCTTCGTCTTCATAATCTTTCACATGACTTTTAATATCATCCATCATATTCATTACCATCAGATTTGCACCGCCATGTTTTTTTCCTTTTAAGGATGACATTGCTGCTGAAATAACAGAATAAGTATCTGAACCTGAAGATGTTACTACCCGTGTAGTGAATGTAGAATTGTTACCACCACCATGTTCCATATGTAACAATAATGCTATATCCAGTACTCTTGCTTCCAGTTCTGTGAATTTTGTATCTGGTCTTAATAGGCGCAGGAAATTTTCAGCAATAGATAAATCTTTTTCAGGTCTATGAATATACATACTTTCGTTTTTTTCATAATGACAATAAGCATGGTATGCATATACTGCTAACATAGGAAATGCTGCGATCAACTGCATACTCTGCCTTAGCACATTCGGAATTTCAAGACTTTCTTTCTCCTTATCGTAAGAGCCCAATGTAAGAATACTTCGAGTCATAGAACCCATAATATCTGATGTAGGTGCTTTCATAATGACATCTCTGGTAAAGTTAGTCGGTAGTTCCATACAATCAGATAGTCTTCCCTGAAATTCCATTAACTGTGTATCAGTTGGCAATTCTCCGAATAAAAGAAGATATGCTCCTTCTTCAAAGACAAACCTTTTTCCTTTACTTCCTGTTACTAAATCTTTTATATTATAACCACGATAAGATAACTCGCCATCACATGGACTCTTTACTCCATCACGATATTCAAAAGCTTTTATATCAGAAATATTTGTAAGCCCCGTCAACACACCTTGGCCTTTTTCATCTCGTAAGCCTCTTTTTACACCATACTCTGAATACAGATTCTTACTAATGCTATCATTTTGTTCACAAAAAATTGCTTGCTGTTTCATATAATTTTCCAAATTGCTCATTTGAATCGCTCCTTTCATTCTGTTACGAACTTACATACTATACTCAGATATTCTTGTTTCCAGTGCATTCAGCATTGTCTGTTCTTTTTCTTATTCTTATTCATTAGCAATACAATACAATGGAAAACTCAATTTAACCTCAACAAGGTTTGTTTTTTCATCCATGCA
>NZ_JAQDKN010000037.1:0-2380 GCF_027662015.1 Coprococcus sp. AM100_B19A | reverse complement strand
GTTAGATATAGCAAAAACGGCCTTTCAAAAACAGTTAACTTCTAAATCAACTGTTTTTTGAAAGGTCGTTTCATCAGATTCTTATAGCAATCCAGCAAATAATCTCATAAATAATTGTCCCAGTCGCAAATATGCACTTCGTCCGGTTTGATATTGGTCTGTCACATCACGACATTCTCCCATCGTTCTTATCAGATCATTTTTTATTTCCACAACTGCCTGACAATCTGCCATAAAACAGCCGTTTTCAAAATGGTGATATAAACTTCGATAATCCAGATTAATTGTTCCACAAGTTGCCATACAGTCATCTGCCACACTCATTTTTGCATGACAGAAACCAGGAATCCACTCATAAACACGAACACCATGTTTAACTAATCCATGATAAAAAGAACGAGTTATATTATAAATGAATTTTTTATCAGGGATACCAGGTGTGATAATTCTTACGTCTACCCCTCGCTTAGCAGCCAGACATAACGCATGCGTCATTTCATCTGTTATGATTAGATATGGAGTCATAAACCAACAATATTTTTCAGCTTTATTTATCATACTGATATAAACTTCTTCTCCTACTTGCTCATTATCCATAGGGCTGTCTGCATAAGGTTGAACAAACCCAGTTTGCTGTGCCGCATAATCATAGTGGAAAAGGTATTTACTAAAATCAGAATCATTAGCATCCTTATCACTTACTGCATTCCACATTTCCAAAAATGTCACCGTAAGCGACTGAACAGCATCTCCTTCTAAACGAATACCTGTATCTTTCCACTGTCCATACGGGTGTGTGTAATTAAAATATTCGTTTGCCAGATTATATCCACCTGTAAATCCGACTTTTCCATCAATAACTGTTATTTTTCTATGATCACGATTGTTCAAAAACAGATTTAAACCTGGCATAAACGGATTGAATACACGGCAATGAATTCCTATTGCCTCCATCTTTTTCACAAAATCTGTGTTAATAAAGCCTATAGAACCCATATCATCGTAGAATACTCTAACTTCCACACCTGCTTTTACTCGCTCTTCCAGAACATCTTGAATCTTATGCCATGCTTCAGCGTCTTCTATCGCATGATATTCCATAAAGATAAACTTCTGTGCTTTCTCCAAATCCTTAAGCTGTGCCTCTAATCCTTTCACTGCTTCATCAAAATACACAATATCCGTATTCTGATAGATTGGATACTGCGAATTTCTTTGTATGTAACTTGCTATATTTCCTGCTTTCGGAATTGTTTCTTTTATTTTGCTCAAACACTCCTGACTGTCCGGAAGCATTGGTAACAATTTGCTATCAATTTCTGCATATCGCTCACGCATTTTATGTGTGCCACCATTCAAACCAATCAACAAATACAGGCCTACACCCATAATTGGGAAGATTAGAATTAAGATGACCCACGGCATTTTCATAGAAGAGGTCTTATCTGATGCGTACAATCCCAAAACCAAGATTCCACTCAAAATCCTTGTAAATAAATTTATAATTTCTGCATATTCATTCAAGCGTGTTACGATAGTAATAATAAAAATTACTTCCAGAAGAATGCAGACTATGGAAAAACACAGCCGTTTTACCCCATTTTTTGTTTTTGCTTTGCCCTCTAAAGTATCTTGCTTCATATATATTCCACCTTCCTACTTGCTCAGTTTTCTGCCTAAATTTCATGAAACATACCAATTTTGTCTTTTATTCTCTGCATTTCATTATCCGCTTCAATGATAGATCTTGCAGAATGAAGTAATTCTTCACTTATCTCATCATAACCAGGCATTTCTTCAATTCCTTTTTTATAGCGAAGTTGATGTTCCAATGTTGCCCAGAAATCCATACCATTGGTTCGGATCTGTAATTCTACACGCATAGGTGTTTTACCCTTAGCAAAAAATACTGGTATTTCAACAATCATATGATAGCTTCGATAACCATTTGGTTTTGGATTTTTTATATAATCTTTTATTTCAATAACTTTAATATCATCCTGTTGGGTAATCAAATCTGATATCATATAAATATCGTCAATAAACGCACAAACTATTCGAACGCCTGCTACATCATTTAAATATGTCTGTATATTTTCTGTTGTAAAATCATGTCCCATTTTCTGCAATTTATTGTAAATACTATTGGGCTTCTTAATCCTTGTTTTTATAAAAGAAATAGGATTTCGATTGTTCTCAACTGAAAATTCATCATCCAAAACCTCAAGTTTAGTTTGTATCTCCCGAATAGCACAACGATACATCATCATTAAATTATAAAATTTTGTAGCATTATTTAAAAACTGTAGTGATTCCGGACTGTCCATCCAGAGTTTTTTTACTTCATCCTTTGTCATGGTACTTTCCTTTCTACTTCATC
>NZ_JAQDKN010000036.1:0-2709 GCF_027662015.1 Coprococcus sp. AM100_B19A | reverse complement strand
AGACTTATCCACAAGGTTTTCTTCTTTTTCCCCCTGTTTTCTTCCCATCTGCACATCACCGACACGGTTACTGACACGAACAGAAGATTTATCTGTCAGGTTTTCTTCCACCAGCCCATCCTTGGTCATCTTCTGGACTTTCTTGTCCCTGACTTTCATTCTCTGTTCTGCCACTACTTACTCCTCCTTCTTCGGATACCCTTTCCCTGCCTGTAATAAGCAGAGAAAAGCGATGCCGAAAACAGCACCGCCACTAAAAGTTAATACATATGAAATTGCTCGTAACATTGTTTTCTCCTTTGATTTAACCTGCTTCGGAAGTCTCCTCTAAGCGGGTTGTCATGATTTTATAGAGGGAATTCTTCGGGAATCTGTCTACAAATGGGATAATGACATTTCCATAGAACAAAAGTCCTTCCCCCTCATTACTGTTGGTTACATAGGACAGCTGGGTTGGTGAGATATTCAGCTGTTTTGCCAGAATCTGCCTGTCTCCAGAAGCCTGGTTGAGCATATAAATGAAATCAGAGTTTTCAAAAATATTCTCGATTTCCCTGGAAGCCAATAAATCTTTGATATTCTGTGTTATCTGATTGTTATTATCAGGTGGCTTTTTATCCACCTCTCTGGGGCTTTCGCCCATTTTCATCAGCGTGTCATTTCACGCTCAGCATAGCATATCTTTTTACCACGATTATATCGTACCGGCTGGCAATGCGGCCTCTTGGAGCTGTTATATTCTGCTTATGCAGGTTCAAGCTCTATGCGTTGCGTGTGGCTATTCTATTATGAATAGCCTTCCACTCGGATTAGGTCGCTACCCCTTTCCCGTTTTTTTCCGCATTGATACTTCTGACTTACTTGCCGGTTTCAGTCAGAACGGCGATAGTTTGCACTTTAAGCGACTAACAAGTAACAAACCAGTTCACCAGTTGGAATACCTCCCCATTTACGGAACCTCTTCCAAATTTCCACACTGTAAGCTGCTGTCTGCTCTTCTTTTAATAGAAGATGGAATTCATCCACATAGTAACGGGTAGATTTATGAGCGGAACGATTGATAGTCACTCGGTTCCATACCTGGTCCTGCACAATCAACATCCCGATCTTTTTCAGCTGTTTTCCAAGCTCTTTGATATCAAAACAAACGATACGATTGTTGATATCTACATTTGTGCGATGATTAAATACATTCAGGGAGCCTGTAACATAAATCTCCAATGAAGTTGCAAGACGCTGTGCTTCCGACTCTTCCTGTTTCCGCAACAGATTATATAAATCCTCCAGGATTGGCATCTTCTCCGGTACGGGATCGGCAAGATATTCCTGATAAACCAACCGCACACAACGGTCAATGATAGTTTTTTCTACCGGCTCCAGTCCATTCTTTCCTGAAACAGTTCCTGTGTCGTAAATGGCACGAAGATCGCTGTTGAAGATGTGGTAAGCCCTCTTTGAATTTCAATTCGATTGACTCCCAGTGGAATACAGGACATGAGTGCTGCTTCCTGCTGATAATCCAGTTGTTTTAAGGAACAGTTATATTTCTGTGCGATTCCCTGCACCTGGAAAATATTGTTATCCAGTTTCTGACGCTTCTTTGCGGTATTCATCACCAGAACCGTTACAAGAAACATTCGTTCATTTCTGGACTGCAGATCTTCCAACAGGTTCTTCGCCTCTTCTCCATAGGTTATAAGGTCCGATGGAAGTACGTCCATATCATAACCGGAACGTACTGCCCGCTTCTGCTCTTCAATCTTCATCTTATCCAGATCTGAAATCTTACTCTTGATCATTTTGATCGCAGAACTCTGGTCAATGGACTGGATATGAATGTTGACATTGATGCTGTCATCCACATCCAGGAAATCTGCAAGCATCCGGTCTGTCAGCTCCGGTGCCAGAATCTGCAGGTAACTCACGCTCCCCATCGTTCTTCCCATCAAAAATGTCTGATTCTTGGAAAAGTTAAAGGAAGTCGGTGCAATAAAATCTTTGGTCTTCAATCCTGTTTCCGGCAACATCTTATACTGGAACTTAAATGGCTCAATCCTATCCTGGTTGAACACATGATATAGAATCTCCAGCCGCTCCAGACCATTTAAGGAATGTGCCTGTGCCCCCAGAACCTTAAAGTTATTTAAGATATCTGTTTCGATTCTTTCAAGCCTTGGTCTTGCTACTTTCAAACTCTCTGCTTCAATTCCAAAAGTAATATACTTTGTCTTCACCAGACCATTATTTCCTTTTGAAAGCTGATTTTTCAACATAGTACGATACTCTTCACGAATGGCATTGAAGTCATCGTTCTGATCAGGAATGTCAATGCTTTTCTCAAATTCTGCCACATCCACCTGCTGATTGATAAAGGACAGCTGCACACTGATGGAAGAATCAAAGTAATTTAAGAAATCACAGTAATTTTCAAATATCGTGGTTTTATCCTCATTTAAAGCAAGCTGATAGTTGATGTCATAAAACTGAATTGTCTTAGAGAAAAAGGTCTTTGTCACCTGGCAGATACCATCCTGCAGCATCCGAATATACGGAATACTCTGCTGTGCAGTTGTAGGAATGTTTTTCTGTTTCCTACGATCCCGTTCCTGCTTCTTCCTACGCTTTTCCTGTTCTCTTTCTTTTCTGCTTGTTTTGTTTCTTCTTTCCTGACGGTTTCTTTTTTCCGCCAGGGACAGACGCTCCTGCTGA
>NZ_JAQDKN010000035.1:0-3430 GCF_027662015.1 Coprococcus sp. AM100_B19A | reverse complement strand
CTCTGTTTTCTGATAGATCAGCACGTTTTTCTTTCAGTCTCCCTGACTGTCCGGCTTCGGATTTTTCTGCAAGTCTGGATTCTTTTCCGACTTCAGCACGGATTCTTTTTCTATTTTGCTGTTTACTACACTGTCCAAAATCCTCACTTTGCTTCTCTGTCCGTATCAGTTCCGGTGCATCTCTGGATTTTTGCACAGAGGGTCGAATATTTTTCCCACTCCGTTCAGACTGGCGGGGAGACTTATCCACAAGGTTTTCTTCTTTTTCCCCCTGTTTTCTTCCCATCTGCACATCACCGACACGGTTACTGACACGAACAGAAGATTTATCTGTCAGGTTTTCTTCCACCAGACCATCCTTGGTCATCTTCTGGACTTTCTTGTCTCTGACTTTCATTCTCTGTTCTGCCACTGATTACTCCTCCTTCTTCGGATACCCTTTCCCTGCCTGTAATAAACAGAGAAAAGCGATGCCAAATACAGCACCGCCACTAAAAGTTAATACATATGAAATTGCTCGTACCATTGCTTTCTCCTTTGATTTAACCTGCTTCAGAAGTCTCCTCTAAGCGGGTTGTCATGATTTTATAGAGGGAATTCTTCGGGAATCTGTCTACAAATGGGATAATGACATTTCCATAGAACAGAAGTCCTTCACCCTCATTGCTGTTGGTTACATAGGACAGCTGAGTTGGTGAGATATTCAGCTGTTTTGCCAGAATCTGCCTGTCTCCGGAAGCCTGGTTCAGCATATAAATAAAATCTGAATTTTCAAATATATTCTCGATTTCCCTGGAAGACAGCAAATCCTTAATATTCTGGGTGATGCCCGTTGGAATACCACCCCATTTACGGAATCGCTTCCAAATCTCCACGCTGTAGGCTGCAGTTTGTTCTTCTTTTAAGAGAAGATGGAACTCGTCCACATAGTATCTGGTGGATTTATGGGCAGAACGGTTCATCGTTACCCTGTTCCAAACCTGATCCTGGATGACGAGCATCCCAATCTTTTTCAACTGCTTACCAAGTTCCTTGATATCAAAGCAGACAATGCGGTTATTGATATCCACGTTTGTCTGATGGTTAAACACATTCAAAGAACCTGTAACATAGATTTCCAACGAAGTGGCCAGTCGCTGTGCTTCTGGCTCTTCCTGTTTTCTCAGAAGGTTATATAAATCCTCTAGGATTGGCATCTTCTCCGGTACGGGATTGGCAAGATATTCCTGATAAACCAACCGCACACAACGGTCAATGATAGTTTTTTCTACCGGCTCCAGTCCATTCTTTCCTCCAACAATCAGCTCACACAACGACAGAATAAAATCTGCTTTCAATGACAGTGGATTATCTTCCTCGGAATAGTTCAGGTTCAGATCCATTGGATTGATATACTGGTCAGATACCGGAGAAACCCGTACCACCTGCCCGTGCAGTGCCTGCACAAGTGCCGAATATTCGGCTTCTGGATCGCAGACGATGATATCATCTTCTGTGATCAGGAAGCAGTTTGTAATTTCTCTCTTTGCTGAGAAGGACTTACCGGAACCTGGTGTACCAAGAATCAGTCCATTCGGGTTCTTCAAACGTTTTCGATCAACCATAATCATGTTGTTGGATAATGCATTCAGTCCATAATAAAGAGCCTCCCCTTCCTGAAACAGTTCCTGTGTCGTAAACGGCACGAAGATCGCTGTTGAAGATGTGGTAAGCCCTCTCTGAATTTCAATCCGATTGACTCCCAGCGGAATACAGGACATGAGTGCTGCTTCCTGCTGATAATCCAGCTGTTTTAAGGAACAGTTATATTTCTGTGCGATTCCCTGCACCTGGAAAATATTGTTATCCAGCTTCTGACGCTTCTTTGCGGTATTCATTACCAGAACCGTCACAAGGAACATTCTCTCATTTCTGGACTGCAGATCTTCCAGCAGGTTTTTCGCCTCTTCTCCATAGGTTATAAGGTCCGATGGAAGCACGTCCATATCATAACCGGAACGTACCGCCCGTTTCTGCTCTTCAATCTTCATCTTATCCAGATCTGAAATCTTACTCTTGATCATCTTGATTGCAGAACTCTGGTCAATGGACTGGATATGAATGTTGACATTGATGCTGTCATCCACATCCAGGAAATCTGCAAGCATCCGGTCTGTAAGCTCCGGTGCAAGAATCTGCAGGTAACTCACACTTCCCAGCGTTCTTCCCATCAAAAATGTCTGATTCTTGGAAAAGTTAAAGGAAGTCGGTGCAATAAAATCTTTGGTCTTTAATCCGGTTTCCGGAAGCATCTTATACTGGAACTTAAATGGTTCAATCCGATCCTGGTTGAACACATGATACATAATCTCCAGCCTTTCCAGACCATTCAGGGAATGTGCCTGTGCTCCCAGGACCTTAAAGTTATTTAAGATATCTGTTTCGACTCTTTCAAGCCTTGGCCTTGCCACCTTCAGGCTTTCTGCTTCGATTCCAAAAGTGATATACTTTGTCTTCACCAGACCATTATTTCCCTTGGAAAGCTGATTCTTCAACATGGTACGGTATTCTTCACGAATGGCATTGAAGTCATCGTTCTGATCCGGAATGTCAATGCTTTTCTCAAATTCTGCCACATCCACCTGCTGATTGATAAAAGACAGCTGCACACTGATGGAAGAATCAAAGTAATTTAAGAAATCACAATAATTCTCAAATATCGTAGTCTTATCCTCATTTAAAGCAAGCTGATAGTTGATGTCATAAAACTGAATCGTCTTGGAGAAAAAGGTCTTTGTCACCTGGCAAATACCATCCTGCAGCATCCGAATATACGGAATACTCTGCTGTGCTGTTGTAGGAATGTTTTTCTGTTTCCTGCGGTCCCGTTCCTGCTTCTTCCTACGCTTTTCCTGTTCTCTTTCTTTTCTGCTTTTTTTGTTTCTTCTTTCCTGACGGTTTCTTTTTTCCGCCAGGGACAGACGCTCCTGCTGAGCCTCCTGCTTTGTCTTTTTTGCCATCCGGCACACCCTCCTTTTTTACAAGGGTGGAAATCTCCTGATAAAAATTTTCTGTCTTATATGGTCTTACTGCCGGACAGATAAACTTCTGTCGAATGATATTTGCCACCACTTTTTCAAAGGGAAGACCGTCTTTTTCATACATTGCCATGAAGAAAAACGGAAGCATGATCGTTACCATCAGGATGGCTGCGATACTGGAACCGATTGGTTTTCTCATGAACAGATAAAACGGAATTCCCGCAACTGCGGCAAGTGAAAAGAAAATCAGCTGCCGCTTTGTCAGATTTAACGCTACTTTTGTTTTGACCTTTGTAAGGTCTTTGGGTACTGGTACATACGCCATGTATGTGCTCCTTTCCTGCCCGTTAGTGGGCATTGAATATTGATTTGCTAAGGCTTCCGGTCTTGAATAATGAAAATGCAAGAAT
>NZ_JAQDKN010000034.1:335-3444 GCF_027662015.1 Coprococcus sp. AM100_B19A | reverse complement strand
ACTACCGGGTGGATTCGGGACTTTAACCCGTTAGAAACGTGCGCCGCTAGGCGCACACGACAAAAAAGCCCTTAACTATGGTTATTAACCACAGCTAAGGGCTTAGTTTATAATATGGAATTTGTTCAGAGCCAAGCTCCGAACTTTAGTCTGCAAGCCACCTGTTAATTGTTCCGTTACCCATAAACCACTGGATAACAAGAATAATGGCACTTGCTATGACTGTTATCAATTTGTTATCAAAAGACTAATCGAAATCGCTGAAACCCGCATAAACACTGGCTTTTTTAAGCAACTCGATTTATTCAAACTCCTTTGCGGACTGCGTTTCATGACACGCAAAGGCTGTTATTAGAGGTTTATATTTCGAACGTGCGTTCTGTTTTTGTGTTTTTCGCACCGCTTATGAAGAAATAAACTCCAAAATAACTCCATTTTACTCTTTATTATTTTGTTGTTCTTCTCTTGCGTAAAGAATGTCCAACGCCTGGAATATTACATTACTCATAGTCTGATAATGTCTCTCTGCATAAGATACTAGCTTTTCTTTTTGCTCTGGTGACATCCTAATTCTCAGACTAGAATCTTTGCCGTCTAATGATGGTTTTCTAGGCATCTTTCTCTCCTCCTTACATTTCATAGTTTAACACGAATTGATACAAGTGTCAATCTCGTTTTGTTAATATCACCCATTTCCCTTTTTGGCTACTTCCCTGCCTCTTCAGATAATTCTTTTCCTTCAATTTGGTTATATAATACTTCACACTAGCAAGATTCCAATCTAACGCATTAGCCATTTCTTTCTGCGTGATTGAAGGTTGCATACGTACAAGATTCAGAATTTCTATTTCTTTCTCACTCAGTACATTTTCATCTTCCACTTGGTCTAATCTCTCTAAATCTTGGTTAGCTTGGTTAGTAGCTTGGTTAGCTTGGTTAGTAGCTTGGTTAGCTTGGTCAGTTATTGGATTGACTCGGAACAACTCTACCCGAAACATATTATCAAATTCCTGAAATCTCGGCTTTGGAAGTCCATACTCTTCTGCAGCATTAAGGATTCTTTTTATTCCGCTTCCCCATGCCTCTACAAGTCCCATCTGACTGAATATATTGGCAATGCCTTTATTCCTGATCTTCGAATGACCATTCATGACTTCCTCATAAGTTAATCCGTTATATAATCCACCCGGAGATGTCACCTCCAATCTGTCATCATAAACTGCGACCTGAATACAGGATTCATCTAATAGGTTACGGTGACAATGGGCATTAATAATCATTTCCCTGATTGCTTCCGGTGGTAACTCATATTTCTCTTTTCGCACCAATCCGTCAATTGTTGCTCCAAGCCGAATATTTCTCAATACAAAATCTACTGCTTCTTCGATTTGTGTATAGATTGGTCCTGTAAATTCTCTCTTATCCAGAAACATTGCACGATCTGTTCCCTTGAATACCGCACATTGTGTTTTGGAGAATGAAAAATAATCCGATGTCAGCAACGCATAGGCATTCGTTGCCAGAAGCTGTCCCTCGCTCTGCTTCAAAATTTTCCAGTTTATCAGCTGCTCTTTCTTTACAGAATGTTCTGACATTCCTGCTTTCTTCCGGAACTTTTCAATATCCTGACAAAGTTTCTCTGTTGCTTCCTCTGAAACAGGATAACCCACACAAGTAAGCTCATCCCATGAGATTCTGGCCCCTTCCATTTCCAGTTCTTTTATCTTCTCCGGAAATGCCTGTCTTGATGTACCTGCTACACGGATATAAGTGCCATTATCTTTTCCCTTTGATTTTAGATAATACGGTCTGTTCTTTCCAGCTTCTACTGATACAACAATGACCGTTTTCCCGTCTACTGTCTGTGGCTCAATATCAGGAATGATCTGTGGCACACAGGAATCAGAAACTGCATTGGCAATTCCATCCATCAGCTGAAACAACACATCATTTTCCACACCAACAATCTGGTGTGTTTTATCATCTACTCCAACAATCAGCTTGCCACCTTGTGTATTGGCAAAAGCTACGATTGTCTTCATGTACTTTTCACTTTTATCAGGTAAGGATACCTTGTACTCAATATTTTTCGATTCCCCGGAAAACATAGTATCTTCTACCATTCTTTCACTCCTACTCTATACTCGCACCACTGGTACGAATAATTCTATTTCCAGAGCAATCTTCTCTGGATCATTAACACTATTATACGTTCTATTCTTCTTTTCTATCAAGCAAGAAAACAAAACAGTTCATTTCTTCTTACCATTTTCTTCTGTTCTTTTTTGATGCCAGATAAAGTCTCGTCATCTCATCCATGAAAATAGTTTTGTCCTCATTGGTCATAGTTCCACTGGCAAATAAAGCAGCTACCTGTTCAAGAATCTGCCTTGCCTGTTTAGCACCAGCATATTCACTTGGCTCATCATTACCCAAGCACACGGTTTCATTATCATTCATAAGATAAGAAACCTGACACTGAAATGCATCTGCCAGTTTTTGATATAAACTACTCTGCTTCGGATATCGTCCTTCAACTTCCCAAGATCGAATTGTTCTATGAGAAACGCCCACCATATCACCCAGCTTTTGTTGAGTCATTTTTTTCTCTTTTCGCAACTTCCTAATTTTATCACCAAATGTTGTCATAAGTATACATCTTTCTCCTATGAGTTTTGTACATGCTTTATTTTTCTAACCACAATAAAAGTATATCATTATGCAAATAAAAAGAGAACCCGACATCACAAGCAAATTTGATGATGCGGGTTCCCTTCCCTCTTTATAGATCAATACCTTTTATTTTTTCATCTTATGATCCGATGGCAATCTCACTTCTTAATGACAACTGTGGCTTCCACATCCATGCTCGCCACATGTATGTCCTTCCCCGTTGTTGTGCTCGTGATGAGAACATTTCACATCCGGATTATACTCAAGTGTTTCATTGATAAAAGCTTCTACTGCTTCATCCGCATCTCCGGAAACTCCTCCGAAAAGCTTGATGCCTGCTGCCGCTAACGCTGTCTGTGCGCCGCCTCCAATTCCGCCACAAATCAAAACGTCTGCATTCAATGCATTAAGAACTCCTGCCAATGCGCCATGTCCA
>NZ_JAQDKN010000034.1:0-325 GCF_027662015.1 Coprococcus sp. AM100_B19A | reverse complement strand
AAATTTCCTGTTTGTAACATCCTCCAAAGCTGCAGTTGCCGCTCTGACCGTCACAGATTCTGAAATCTCCGCCCTCAATTTTGAGTGGATGCCCGTCGATAAGTGCATCTGCGATCTTTTTCCTGGCGATCTCGTAAATTCGCTGGACCGTTGTTCTTGCGACTTGCATAGATGCTGCACACTGCTCCTGACTGTAACCTTTCTTGTCCAAAAGACGGATTGTCTCGTACTCATCTACCGTTAGAACAATGGGTGTTTTTTTCTCAGTATCATCTGCCGGAAGAAATTCTAAAACATTGGGGAAATGACAGACTTTTCTGCATTT
>NZ_JAQDKN010000033.1:0-3703 GCF_027662015.1 Coprococcus sp. AM100_B19A | reverse complement strand
TGCTGTGCGGTATAGCCAAACATTCTGTTAGCTTCCCTCTGCAGGGTGGTCAGATCATAGAGTTTTGGAGGGCGGACCGTTTTCTCTTTCACATCATCCTTCTCCACTTCGCACATACGCTCCTGACACTCTGCAGCCACTTTATCTGCATCTTCTTTTTTCTGAAAATGCTCTGTGACCGCATCCATATCGTCAAACTTGATATGAGCCATATAATATTTTTCTTTGGTAAATTCCTTGATCTTCTGATTTCGATCCACAATCATGGCAAGTGTTGGTGTCTGTACTCTTCCAACTTTCAGATTCTGGTTATACAGAACGGAAAAAAGACGGCTCGCATTGATTCCCACCAGCCAGTCTGCCTTTGCCCTGCAAAGTGCTGACTGATAGAGACTGTCATAACACGAACCGTCTTTTAATGACGAAAATCCATCTTTAATTGCCTGTTCTTCCATGGAAGAGATCCAGAGTCGCTTCATCGGCTTTTTACATCCTGCCTGCTCATACACCAGACGGAAGATCAGCTCACCTTCACGTCCTGCATCAGTTGCACAGATCACTTCATCTACTTTGGAATCTCTCATCAGTTTCTTTAAGATTCCGAACTGCTTCTTTGTGCCCTCCAAAATCTTGTGTTTCCAACATTCCGGCACAATCGGCAGATCCTCATATCTCCATTTTTTATATTTTTCATCGTATTCCGATGCATCGCATAATCCCACCAGATGTCCTACGCACCAGGAAACGATATAACCGTTTCCCTCCACGTAGCCATCTTTTCTTGTTCTGGCTCCAAGCACGGAAGCCAGTGCCATCGCAACCGATGGCTTTTCTGCAATCACTAATGCTTTCATTCTATTTCTTCCTCACTTTTCATTTCTATATCTGACTGTATTTCATTTCCCCAGACATCCCACCCAGGTGTTGTCTGTCGTGCAAATAATTCTATTCTCGGTACATCACCAATAAGCTCAACAATTCTATCTCTTGCCACATCTGGTTTTTTACTGTGTCTTTCAATGTGTGATAAAATAATCTGTCGAACATATGCTGATTTCCTATGAACAGACCCTTTCGTTGCAAGCAAACAAATTTCGGCATTGCTCCTTGTCCAGTGTCCCAGACCAAGAAACAAAGTATCTGCCTTTTTATTCTTCTTTACCCACACGAACGCTACTGTCTTGTACTGAAATCCCCATGCTTGAATCACACTTAATCCTTCTCTCAGCTGTGGAAAAGTGACCCAGAGAAATAAAACACAATCTTTATCCGCTAATTTTCCAACTGGAAGATCACAGATTTCCTGTAAACTCATGGTCGGGTAATGGTCTGCGGCAATTCCCTGCCCCGCCTTCCTGTTATACTGCCAAGGCGGATCAGCGTATATAATCTGATATTTCTTATTCCGCACTCAATCATCGCCCTTCCTCCTCTTCTTCATCTTCCAGCACATTATCGTCAAAATCTTCATCTCTCAGGATTTCCGGTTCTGTACTTTCTTCCTGCTCATCTGCATCATCTACTTCCCGTTTTTCTGACTCTGAATCTTCGGATTCATCTTCATCCTCTTCCATCTCGTCCTCGTCATCATATTCATGTTTTGGTTTATAGACTTTGAAGTAATATCCTCCTGCCGCAGCTCCGACTGCAACCAGTGCAATCAAAAGATACGTTCCAAATGGACTTTTATCTTCAGGCATCTGAATATCATCCTCTACCTTATCTTTCTCGGCTGACTCTGTCGTTTCCGGTTTTTCTTCCTCTGCTTTTTTCTCTGGTTCTGCATAAACCGTATCCACTTCCGGAAGTGTCACCGAATCAGAAAGTGTGAAGTTCATCAGATCTTTTTCACTGACTTCTGTAAGAAAATACACATTATCCTGAGATTTTGAATTATCAATGATCAGATAGAAAATCTTACCACTCTTAGTTGAAATGGTATAAAACTCTTTTGTGCCTTCCGTAGCTGTTTTTGTAACAGAATCTGCTGTCTCGCCTTCTTTATTAAGCTGTTCCTCGATACCTGTCACTGTCCGATTATCCACAGTTCCTTTTGCATCTGTCGGCTCAGAAGCCTGTGCATCCTGCGGAAGTGGTGAAGTCGTTGTTTTCTCAGTAGCAGTTGCATCTGCACTAGTCGTAGTTGCCATTGCGCCATTACTGTCACTGGAGGTTTTCTGTTTCTCTGCCTGCTTCTTTGCCCATTCATAATAAGGATTCTGTAGTACATACCTCTCAGAAGTATTTCCGGCACCATCCGTTACCGTGATTTCAATCTGTTTTGTTGAAAAATCTTTCTGTGTCAGTTGCACTCTCAGCATTCCATCCTTCAGATCTGTATAAGCGGTGCCATTAACTGTTACTGCAGTAATCCCGGATACTGTATCATTTCCCTGAATCGTCAGTACACCATCTGTCAGGGAAGCAGAGAGTGTCGGCTTTTCCGTGTCATAACACTTAATAGAGCGATTCTGCTCATAGACCTTCCCCTCACCATCTGTCACACGCACGTATACCGTCTGGTTTCCAGTAATCGTGATACTTCCGCTTCCGGTTACATCCTGCCAGCTTCCATCTTTTCCAGCTTTTGCTTCAATCTTTGCTATCGAGAAACCTTCCGGCATATGACTGGCATCTACCGTAACAGTAATAGTTGTTTCTCCCTGTTTCCAGCCATCCGGTTTCTCAATCGTGATTGCAGGTGTGATATTCTCAGCTGCATAAGCAGTCTGTGTCTGGAGCAAAGGTGTTGTCAGGCAAAGAAATGTCGTTGCTGCAAGCAATCCTTTTTTCACGCTATTTTTAGATTTCTTCTGTTTCATCTTCTCTAAATTCATCATCAGACCTTGTTTCCTCCTCCTGTATTTCTACCCTGCCGGGCAGTTCATTTTTCATTCTCTTTTTGAAAGCTTCCAGCTCTGGAATGCTCATATCCATCGCACGGATAATTTTTACAATTTCCAGATTTTCCGCTTCTGTTTTTGCAATCTCCGCAGCCTTGAACCGCTTTAAATCTGCTTCATATCTGGCTTTGGATGCTTCCATTTTTTCCTTGGCTTTCTCATAATCTGACGGTGCTTTTTCAAGACTTTTCATCGCTTCTCCTTTCCGGACGGCTGTTACACCGCCCTTTTCCTTACCATCGTCCGAATCCATAAAAATGGCTCTGCCAGTATGGAGAGTTGATGGACGTATACTGAACCGGATGCCCACAATGGATCATCTGACCATTGCCCACATAGATTCCGATATGCGTTACTGGTTCTCCTGCATCGTAGGTTCCTGTAAAGAAGATCAGATCTCCCGGCTGTGCATCTGACTGTGATACAGGTGTACAAATATTGTACAATCCCTGTGCTGTCAACCTCCCGGTGTTTCTAACCCCAGAATGAACTAGGCAGTAACTTACAAATCCAGAACAGTCAAATCCACTTGGCGAATATCCACCCCACACATATGGTGTTCCAAGATATCTCGCTGCTTCATTTAACAAACGCTGTGCTGCTTCACTGGTATATTCATTACCGCCAAAGCCTGCCCCTTCTCCTGTTTCCAGATAAAAGATCGGGTTTAACCGCTCTCCATTTTTCAAAAGTTCAATATGAAGATGGCTCCCTGTAGAATTTCCAGTATTTCCTATAAGACCTATCTCATCACCTTTCGTGACGGATGCTCCTGCAGATACACTCCGGCTGCTTAAATG
>NZ_JAQDKN010000032.1:0-4734 GCF_027662015.1 Coprococcus sp. AM100_B19A | reverse complement strand
TGCTGTGCGGTATAGCCAAACATTCTGTTAGCTTCCCTCTGCAGGGTGGTCAGATCATAAAGCTTCGGAGGGCGGACCGTTTTCTCTTTCACATCATCCTTCTCCACTTCGCACATGCGCTCCTGACACTCTGCAGCCACTTTATCTGCATCTTCTTTTTTCTGAAAATTCTCTGTGACCGCATCCATATCGTCAAATTTGATATGAGCCATATAATATTTCTCTTTGGTAAATTCCTTGATCTTCTGATTTCGATCCACGATCATGGCAAGTGTTGGTGTCTGTACTCTTCCAACTTTCAGATTCTGGTTATACAGAACAGAAAAAAGACGGCTCGCATTGATTCCCACCAGCCAGTCAGCCTTTGCCCTGCAAAGAGCTGACTGATAGAGACTGTCATAACACGAACCGTCTTTTAATGACGCAAATCCATCTTTAATTGCCTGTTCTTCCATGGAAGAGATCCAGAGTCGCTTCATCGGCTTTTTACATCCTGCCTGCTCATACACCAGACGGAAGATCAGCTCACCTTCACGTCCTGCATCAGTGGCACAGATCACTTCATCTACTTTGGAATCTCTCATAAGTTTCTTTAAGATTCCAAACTGCTTTTTCGTACCTTCCAATACCTTATGTTTCCAACATTCTGGCACAATCGGCAGATCATCATATCTCCATTTTTTATATTTTTCATCGTATTCCGATGCATCACATAATCCAACCAGATGTCCTACGCACCAGGAAACGATATAACCGTTTCCCTCCACGTAGCCATCTTTTCTTGTTCTGGCTCCAAGCACGGAAGCCAGTGCCATCGCAACCGATGGCTTTTCTGCAATCACTAATTTCATTTACTCCTGCTCCTCTTCTTCATCTTCTAGTACCTCATCATTGAAATCTTCATCTTTCAAAACTTCTGTCCCTGCATTTTCCTGTTCTTCCTGCTCATCTGCATCGTCTACCTCCCGTTTTTCTGACTCTGAATCTTCGGATTCATTTTCATCCTCTTCCATCTCATCTTCATCATCATATTCATGTTTCGGTTTGTAGACTTTCAAGTAATAACCACCTGCCGCAGCTCCAACAGCAACCAATCCGATCAGTAGATAAGTCCCTGCCAAACTTTTGTCTTCTGGCATCTGAATTTCATCCTCTACCTTATCTTTCTCATCTGTCTCTGTCGTTTCCGGCTTTTCTTCTTCAGCCTGTTTCTCTGGTTCTGCATAAACAATATCTACTTCCGGAAGTGTCACAGAATCAGAAAGTGTGAAGTTCATCAGGTCTTTCTCACTGACTTCGGTAAGGAAATACACATTATCCTGAGATTTTGAATTGTCGATGATCAGATAAAAAATCTTACCACTCTTAGTTGAAATGGTATAAAACTCTTTTGTGCCTTCCGTAGCTGTTTTGGTAACAGAATCTGCTGTCTCGCCTTCTTTATTAAGCTGTTCCTCAATACCTGTCACTGTCCGATCATCCACAGTTCCTTTTGCATCTGTTGGCTCAGAAGCCTGTGCATCCTGCGGAAGTGGTGAAGTCGTTGTTTTCTCAGTCCCAGTTGCATCTGCACTGGTCGTGGTTGCCATCGCACCATTGCTGTCACCTGAAGTTTTCTGTTTCTCTGCCTGCTTCTTTGCCCATTCATAATAAGGATTCTGCAACACATACTTTTCAGAAGTATTTCCGGCACCATCCGTTACCGTGATTTCAATCTGTTTTGTTGTAAAATCTTTCTGTGTCAGTTGCACTCTCAGCATTCCATCCTTCAGATCTGTATAAGTGGTGCCATTAACTGTCACAGAAGTAATGCCGGAAACGGTATCATTTCCCTGAATCGTCAGTACACCATCTGTCAGAGATGCAGAAAGCGTAGGCTTTTCTGTGTCATAACACTTAATAGAGCGATTCTGCTCATAGACCTTCCCCTCACCATCTGTCACACGCACATAGACCGTCTGATTACCAGTAATGGAAATACTTCCATTCCCTGTCACATCCTGCCAGCTTCCGTCTTTCCCAGCTTTCGCTTCAATTTTTGTGATAGAAAATCCTTCTGGCATATGACTGGCATCCACAGTAATTGCGACTGCCGTTTCCCCCTGTCTCCAGCCATCTGGCTTTTCAATCGTAATTGCGGGTGCTGTATTCTCTGCCGCTAACACACTCTGTGTCTGCAACATAGGCGATGTCAAGCAAAGAATCGTTGTTGCCGCAAGCAATCCTTTTTTCACGCTATTTTTAGATTTCTTCTGTTTCATCTTCTCTAAATTTGGCAGTTCATTTTTCATTCTCTTTTTGAAAGCTTCCAGCTCTGGAATGCTCATATCCATTGCACGGATAATTTTTACAATTTCCAGATTTTCCGCTTCTGTTTTTGCTATCTCCGCAGCCTTGAAACGCTTTAAATCTGCTTCATATCTGGCTTTGGATGCTTCCATTTTTTCCTTGGCTTTCTCATAATCTGCCGTCGCTTTTTCAAGACTTTTCATCGCTTCTCCGTTCCGGACGGCTGTTACACCGCCCTTTTCCTTACCATCGTCCGAATCCATAGAAATGACTCTGCCAGTATGGAGAGTTGATGGACGTATACTGCACCGGATGCCCACAATGGATCATCTGACCATTGCCCACATAGATTCCGATATGCGTTACCGGAACTCCTGCATCGTAAGTACCTGTAAAGAAGATCAGATCTCCTGGCTGTGCTTCTGACTGAGATACCGGCGTACAAATGTCATACAATCCCTGTGCCGTTAATCTTCCTGTATTCCTTACACCTGAATGTGTCAGGCAGTAACTTACGAATCCAGAACAGTCAAATCCACTTGGCGAATATCCACCCCACACATACGGTGTCCCAAGATATCTCGCTGCTTCATTTAACAAACGCTGTGCTGCTTCACTGGTATATTCATTGCCGCCAAATCCTGCCCCTTCTCCTGTTTCCAGATAAAAGATCGGGTTTAACCGCTCTCCATTTTTCAGAAGTTCAATGTGAAGATGGCTTCCTGTAGAATTTCCAGTATTTCCTACAAGCCCTATCTCATCACCTTTCGTGACGGATGCTCCTGCAGATACACTCCGGCTGCTTAAATGTGCATACCGCAGTTCATAGCCTTTACTGTCCTTGATCACAACATAATTGCCATAGCTGTCGTTATAAGCAGAAGTTGTAACCGTTCCGGTCAGCCCTGCCATTACTTTTGTCCCTTCCGGTGCTCCGATATCCATACCATTATGAAGCTGATTTGCTCCTGATATTGGATGAATCCTGTATCCATAATAGCTGGTCACACTGGAATACCAGTTAAAATCAACCGGTGTTGCAAACATCTGCAAGTTGCCTTTTGTATCGTTGTAGGCACTGAACAGTTCTTTCTGGAAAAATCCCAGCCTGTTCTGACAGATTGACATCAGGTTTCCACTATTTAAGGTGACATTCAGCACATCTACATCTCTTGTCCTGGTCACTTCCACTTCATTGCTTCCATTATCATCTGCCAGATAACATTCCCATGTTTGATGTCCATGTGCAGATGCTGCCGCATGACTGTCATAATAGACATCAAACTGTACACCGTATCTTGCGAAAGCTCCGGTATCTTCTACAGTATATTCGACACCATTCATAACTACCTTTGTTCCCATTGGTACAAACGGATTGGAAGCATCTACCGCTAAGGTATGATTGGCAGTTGGATATGCTCCACTGGCAGTCGGTCCTCCGCTCCAAATACCACAACAAATTGGGCAGTTACAATACCCACTGGTCACAACCTGTCCCAAAGATTCTCCAACTCTTACAGTTGCTGTCTCTGTCACAGTCTCATTGACTGCTTCTGTTTCTAACCGATACTGCAATGCAAAAAGAGCATCCAGTTCTGGCTTTACCTGTTCAAAGGTAAATTCTTCATACTTTGCTGACAAATAACTGATCAGGATAAACGGATCATGCTCAATAGGTCCGATGTTATATCGGTATTCCTCATGTCCCGGTTCTTCAGATTCCATGTTGTTGATCCGCTCCTGCAGATTAGCTTCCAGCTGTGTATAATACAGTTCCGCTTTCCGGATTGCCTGATCCGATGACAGATAACTGGTTCCGGTATAAGTGATCACATTTTGGAAAATCACGGCAGAGCAAGACGTGACAGTCGTTATGATCAGAAACATCAATCCGATCAGAACTGCTACACTGATATACACCTTCCGGTTTTCTTTAAAGAAGTTGGTGACCTTACCGCCAATCTTCTTAATATAATCAATCGTACCTTTTGTAGCTGTTCCTACTGTCTGTTCACTTCGCTTCGCTTTGGCATAATCCCGTTTGATCTGTTGCTTTTGAATCTGTTTTTTCAGCTTCTTCTGCTCCTGATGGGATGCAGCCTGTGCCTGTTTCTCTTCCTGTCTTTCAAGTCTGCTTCTTTTTCTGGATGCCCACTGTTTCCTGCGTCTGGCACTTCTCTGTTCCAGCCGGTAAACACCTTCGCCGCTTTCTTCTAACTTATGGGCACCTTCTACCGCCGCATTATCGTCTTCATTTTTGCTGATCTCACGGTGCAATGCTACGGAAGTTGCACTTCCTGCTTTCTTGACAACAGAAGTTTTTTCTGTTTTCACAGATTCCCCTTCACCAAACTTCAAACGGGATTTTTTCTTTCCAAGAGTTTCTCCTTCATTTGCCTGATAGACCTGTGCTTTCTTGGAATGCTGCTTTGCTTCCTTTTTCTT
>NZ_JAQDKN010000031.1:0-4874 GCF_027662015.1 Coprococcus sp. AM100_B19A | reverse complement strand
ATGACTCTAATGATATTATGTTTTTTTCTGAAAAAACTTTTTGTGGTACTTCATTAGGAACAAAAATCGTTTTTTCATAAATCGATAATGGCTTTCCTGATACTATTGTTCCTTCTTTCCCATTCCTATAAAAAGAATATTCATTTTTTTGAATCGAATTCAACTTTTCTTCTTTTAACATTCCTGACTCTAATGTATTTTTTACATAGTATTCCAATAATCCGTCTACATATTTGACATTTACCGTCACTTTTTTCCCAATCAAAAATAATTCAATTGAGATAAATTCTTCATTTCCATTTCGTATGATATCTATACTCTGCTCTCCAATATTTTTATTATTCTTACTTAAAGAATAATAATAGTTACATAATTTTTTCATTTTAATTCTCTTCCCTTTTTAAATGAGTAGAGAGGTAATATTTCATACCTCCCATACTCGGCTTTTCATTTTAGCACTCTGGACCTAAACCTTTAATTACTACTAATGCACCTACGGCATAAGCAACAGCTACAGCAACATTCCATACTGCTCCAACATTCCATACCGCTGCAACTACTCCACCAACTAAACATACATTACATGCCTGAGGTTCAATGGTCTCACTATTATTGCCATCTACGATTACCGGTGTTTCATATTGAGACATACTTTTTCCTCCTTTCTTTTAGTTTTCATATAATAAATAGATAATTGTTTTATCTACTTATTACAAACAAATTGTTTTTACAAACACAGACGCATCCTTATATTCTTCATCTACATAAACTTCTTTTGTTAATTCTCCTTTAAATTGAAATCCGATTTCTTCTAGATAAATATTATTTACATCTTTACTATCTGTTACCATGATACAATTACAGATATGCTTCTTCTTACTTTCAATACAGTTTTTCCTTATAAGTTCTTTACAAGACCATTCAATAAAATCACGATATACCTCATAAATACCTGTCAATTCCACTGCTACTTCCATATGCCTTATGTAAACTCGTCTTCCCGGCACGTCAAGATTCACAAATAATCTTAACAGTTCTTTCTCACCTTCTTTTAAAGCAAACACTGTATTTAAACCGTTTAAATATGTTGAATATAAAAAGTCTTTTCCAAGAATTACATCTCTATTATAATGAATATCTGTATACTCAACTCCACCTATTCTAGTTTCATATTTTTCTAATAAGTCTAAATTCCCTATACAATAGGTGTATCTATCCTTTTTCTGTTCATAATATGTTAAAAACGGATTATATTTATCCTTCCATTCTATGTATCCTCTACACCACATTTCATGCAAAAGATTTTCTACATCTTTTCGAATCATTTCTTCATTATCTTCATGAAACTCTTTTTTTATCTTTAGAATTATTTCATGTATACTATTTTCTCCAGTACATAAATCCAAGATATAACTACTCGTAGAATTTAAAAATACTTCTGTATTGGATATACTGTATTCACTTAATACATAAGCTCCATTTTCAACTTTTCGAATATTAGCAATTCCTTTGCTACTTTTTAATGGATAATAATTTTTCATATTTTCATTTATCTCCTTTATTGACAAATAATAAATTTGCTAATAGTAGCTTCTCTAGCAACGCTCTAGATTTATCTTCATTGTTACCCATGGCAAATTCTCTAAAACAGCAGCTACCATTATCTTGCAGATTCCTTATCATATTTATTTCATCTTCTTTTTTTGTTTTAAACCTCCATAACTCATGTTCGCCAATTAAACTATTGTATACTGTCCATTCCTTTCCTGCTGACACTATAACCACATTGGGATTTAGTTGAAATGGCAATCTGTTATTTATAACCTCATTTAATAATCTTTTCAACTTATTGAAGTAAAAACGACATTTTTCAATCTGATAAATTCTATTCTCTTTAGATAAACCTATTAACAAACACATTTGACATTGTTTTTTAAATGGACACTCGCAACACACTTCACACTCTTTATAATCAAAATATTCACTACCTATTTGAAACTTTTTTGTTGTTTCTATTTTGTCCGAATCATCAAATTTACCTAAATCTAGTTTTTCATTCTCAATTAACCCTTTGTCTAATAGCAAAGAGCAAGCACAATAGTTTCCATTCGACATTAGTGAATAGCCACCATAAAAGATGGAACAATCTGGTATATTTGGTTTATATGATGTGCCAAAAACAGTGTTGAAAAAAATAGCATCAAATACAGATATATCCTTAAACGTCAATTCATAATTGGGGCGTTCTATTCTTATATAGGAACTAATTAAAGTAGATATCGCTTCTTCATACTTCCAGTTATCCAAATCCAATTCTTTATAAAATGCTGCGTTCCCATCTATATACAGCTTTCCTATCGCTACCTGAACAAAGGGAAAGGTATTTAAGATATTAACCATATCTGGCACTTCTTCATAATTTTTGCTAGTTAAATTCATTTGAAGAATTAATTTTATATTTTTCTTTTCTGTTTTATTAATCTTGTCTATTTTAGAAACTACACTCATTACTTTTTCGAATACCCCTTCCCCTCGTACAAAGTCATTGGTTTCAGGTGATACTCCTTCTAAGCTAAATGCTATATAGTTAATCGTTTCTGAATTATCTAGTAAATTTTTCAATTTTTTTTCATCAATCAATGTTCCATTTGTAATGATAGCAATCTTAATTTTATATAACGAACAATAATCTATTACTTCCGTAATATATGGGTACATAAAAGGTTCTTTTGTAGACAACACAATATTATCTACACCGCTTTCATGACATTTATCAATTACCTTTTTTGCTTTTTCTAAAGAAATTGATGGTGGATATGATGTCGTCCCTACAATACAATGCTTGCACCTCAAATTGCAACTGTCCTCTAAATCCCATTTTAATTTCATACCACTACTCCCTTATAACGGTCTTGTAAAAACCCTAAATATCCCTGTATCAATTTCATATTCAAGTTCCTTATTAAAACAATTATCTATTAGCATTTTTTCAGTATATAAATCTAATTCTTTATCAATGATATTTATTTTCACTTTACTATAATAACTATCTTCAAAGTAATCCTTCAGTTCATTAATACAGCATCCTACAAATTCCGAATCTAACGACGAGATAATAATCTCAATTACAGCAGTATACTCAATTGCATCTGCTAATCTCACAATCATAATCTTTTCAATTTCACCGGTTGTATCATTCAACACACCAAACGCCTTAATAGCATTATTAAAAAACAAATTTCGGACAATTGTTAACTGCTGAAATGTCTGAATTACATTTAAACTACTAACGAAACATTCTGCTCTCTCTTGTTCGAAAATTCTCATACAATATTTTACAATCTGTTCTATTTTATCCTCTTTTAATAATGAAACCTTCATTATACTTCCTCCAATCTATACTTTTTGATATAATCCATGTCTAATTTTTGTAGATTATTCTCAATTAAATCAAAATCGATATTTTCCCCTGTATGCGGTGCTGGTAGTCCATGTCCTTTATATGAAATATCCAACAAATCTGGAGATAAAGCTAACTTATACAATTTTCTTGGAAATTCATATTTTCCTATTTCTCTAAAACCGGCAACTAAGTACTCTTCTAAACTATGCTTTTTTAGATTCCCAAATACAATGGGAATATATGGTGAAATCTCTATCTCGCCGTATGCACTAATTGCAGCATACTTTAAATCAAAACGGCTTGTCATCGCAAGAAGGTGTTCAATGGGATCCCCCCACTCAATCTTCAACTTATCTTTCTTTTCAATTGCATATTTTTTTATTTTTGTAGATAACTTATAATACTCTTTATCATCCAAAAAGAATTCTGACATTCCTTTCGCTCTGCCCATCCTCATCAATGGCTGCATCCTGAATTCATTTACCCCTATTTCTTCTACAATTTTTATAATTTCATCAATTTCATTTAAATTCTTTTTACTCGGAGTACATGCTACTCCAACATAAAATCCTCTATCAACTAATATTCGCAATGCCTCTTTAGCTCTCTCAAATGATCCCGGCTGATTTCTAATCCACTCATGTGATTCTGCACTAGCACCATCCAAACTTACTTGAACCGTTCTAAAACCTGCTTCTTTCAACTCATCTGCAACTTCTTCTGTTATAAGGAAGCCATTTGTCACCATGTTTAAACTTGTTCTTCCGCTTGTCTTTTCTGTATAATACTTTCCCATTTTGATTAAAATATCTTTTCGTAACAAAGGCTCTCCACCACAAATACACAAAGATCTTGGTGCAATGTCTGCTACTTCTACTATGATTTTCATTAGTTCCTCATCCGTCAATTCTCTCTCTCCAAAACAATGTTCCCCACTTCTGTTAAAACAATGTCTACAACGAAAATTACAATTATATGTAATATCAATAGACATTGCCGTAATTCCACAATTCCTTAAAATACTATTGTCCATTATCTTAGCTCCTTTATAATTTTAGAAACAACAAACATACTATTTCTATACTTTTCATATTCAAACCATTCTGTTTGTACACTATATGTTTCATAATAATTTCATTTCAAACATATATAAACTCAACATATACTTTTCTGTCTTCATTAAACAAATTAGGTCTCCATTTTACCAACCACCTTATCCAATATTTTTTTAATTCTACAAATCTTGTATTTTTGTAGGACAATCTCTTATCGTCCTCCTTCGACATATATTATATATTTTTTCTTTTTCATTTTCTTTTAATGTAATTTTTAAGAAACTATTTGTAATAATTTCTGAAATAAATACAAAAATTATTACATCATGTAAATAATTGTTCTTAAGCAGTTTAAAATATTATTCTTTCACTATGCCAATTTCAAAAAATAAATTTGCTGTATAAGATTCAAAAAA
>NZ_JAQDKN010000030.1:0-5932 GCF_027662015.1 Coprococcus sp. AM100_B19A | reverse complement strand
CTTTCCGATGTGGGCGCCGTACTTAAAAATGATGCAGGAGGGATCGGACTTTTCCGAAGTGAGTTCCTGTATCTGGAAAGCGAAGATTTCCCGACCGAAGAACAGCAGTTCCAGGTATACAAACAGGTTGCAGAAAATATGGCAGGCAAAAAGGTCATTATCCGTACCCTGGATATCGGAGCAGACAAGCAGGTGGATTACTTTGGACTTGACAAAGAAGAGAACCCGGCACTGGGATACCGGGCAATCCGTATCTGCCTGACAAGACCGGAGATCTTCAAGACCCAGCTTCGTGCCTTGTACCGGGCATCTGCTTACGGACAGATCGCCATTATGTTCCCGATGATCATTTCGGTAAAAGAAGTGAAGCAGATCAAGGTGATCATCGAAGAGGTCAAAGAAGAGCTTCGTGAGGCAAAGATCCCGTTCCGTGAGGATGTGGAACTGGGAATCATGATTGAGACACCGGCTGCCGTTATGATGAGCCGTGAGCTTGCAAAAGAAGTGGATTTCTTCAGCGTAGGGACCAATGATCTGACCCAGTACACGCTGGCAATCGACCGTCAGAACCAGAAGCTGGATGCCTTCTACGATCCGCACCACCCGGCAGTCCTTGCAATGATCCGCATGGCAGCCGAAAATGCCCACGCAGAAGGCAAATGGATCGGAATCTGCGGCGAACTCGGAGCTGACCTCGAACTGACAGAAGAATTCTTAAGCATGGGATTAGACGAATTATCCGTATCCCCTGCAATGGTACTTCCGCTCAGAAAGAAGATCCGGGAAACCAAATAAAATCTATTCACAGATTTTGTGATAATCACATCAAAAACATCAAACAAACTTACGGGGCTAAGCACGATTCATCGTGCAACAGCCCCGTTTTGCTTTTATTTGTTTTTTGCGGAAGCTATTTCACACCCGTCAGAAAACAGCCAAATTTGCGTTCCCTTTTTCTCAACCTTTTTTTGACTTTCCCCTCATTCTCTGCTAGGATAAAATCAGAACTTAAAACTCGTCTTCGGGGGAATCAGATATGTACAGAGTAAGCAAAATTTTGAATAATAATGGCGTGATCGCAATCAATACAGAGGATAACCAGGAATACGTCCTTCTCGGTAAAGGAATTGGCTTTGGAAAGAAGGTCAGTCAGCGTTTTGAAGTGACAGAAGATACAGCAACTTACCGCCTGACCGAACAGACAGACAGAGGATCTGCCAAATCTCTGGTGCAGGAGATGGATCCGGAATTTCTGGAAATTGCAGATGAGGTGATCCGGGAAGCAGAAAAAGTTTTTGGGAAAGTAGACCGCCGGATCATGATCCCGCTGGCAGATCATATCTCCTTTGCTGTTTCGCGAATCCGGAATCAGGAGCAGATCAGCAATCCACTGACAGATGATATCAGAGTACTTTTTCATAATGAATTTCAAGCAGCATCCGTGCTCAGAGATATTTTGCAGAAGAGAATGCAGATCACGATCGATGAGCATGAAATCGGATACGTGGCACTTCACATTCATTCAGCAATCGAGGATGAAAAAGTGTCTGTGGCAATGCAGACGGCCCGTGCAGTGAGAGAATGTATTGAGATGATCGAAAAAGAAACAGGAAAAAAGATCGATGTGATCTCGCTTTCCTATAATCGTCTGATGAACCATATCAAATATATGGTAGCACGTGCTATGACGGGGGAGGATCTTCGTATCAATATGAATGAATATATAGAATCCAAATTTCCGGAAGCGTATATGACTGCAAAAAAAGTCTGCGATATGCTCGGAAAGAGTATTGGAAAAGAACTTGATGAGATGGAAATCGGGTATCTGGCAATGCATATCGAACGAATCTACAGTGAAGAAATAAAGGCATAACAGAGGAACCGGCTTTTGCCAAAAGATTGACACTACGGGGAAACAAATGGTATAATCGGACCAAAGTTTGAACATTAGTCTAAGGAGAAAGGTTGGTACGGTAATGGCTACAAAAGAACAGATGGAAAAGGTGAAGGATATTGTTGTGAAACTCCGTTATCTGGAGTGTATGGATAATATCATTTACTATGACAGATGGAATAACTGCCCGAAGGATGGATTTGATTATGAAGGGAAAGTCGGAGCATATCTGACAGAGCTTTCTAATGAGAAACTGACAAGCAAAGAGACAAAAGAACTGGTAGAGTCACTGGAAGGAGAGACAGCTTTTGATTCAGATACAGACAAAGGTATGGTACGTTATCTGATCGGAAAATATAAAGAAGCAGTACAGATTCCGGCAAGCCTGCAGGGAGAATTGAATCAGGCAAATGCAGATGGACAGCTGGCATGGGGAAAATGCTATGAGGCAGATGATTTTGAAAGCTTTAAGCCGGTACTGAAAAAACAGTTTGATTTACAGGAGAAGATAGCAACAGCGATCAATCCGGATGAAAAACCATATCAGGTTCTGGTGAACCGGTTTGATAAGGATTATCGTCTGGAAGAGATTGATGCAATTTTGGCAAAAATCAAAGATGCTGTCTGCGAAATTTTAAATGCGGTAAGAGAAGAACAGAGTAAGATTGATGATTCCATTCTGGAATGTGAAGCAGATCATGATACAGTACTTCGTATTGTGAAGAAAGCGCAGGAGATCCTGGGACTTGATAAAGATAAGAGTACTTTATTTGAGATCCATCATCCGGTATGTGTCTGCACCGGACCTCGTGATTCCAGACCCTCCACAAACTGTGATGAGCTGATCCATGCGATTCTGGCAGTGGTTCATGAGACCGGACACGGGCTTTATAATTATAATGCGAACGATGAGGTCGCAGAAAGCGGACTCTGGGGCGGAATTGAAGGTGCAATGCACGAATCCCAGTCCAGATTCTACGAGAATCATGTAGGAAGAACCAGAGAATTCTGGGAGAACCTGTACCCATATCTGCAGCAGGAAGTTCCAAAATACAAAGAGATTTCTCTGGATACATTCCTTGCGGCACTCAATAAAGTAAAACCGGGACTGATCCGTCTGAAAGCAGATGAGCTTACCAATACCCTGCATATCATCATCCGTTACGAAATTGAAAAAGAATATTTTGATGGAAAACTGACAGTGGATACAATTGAAGAAGCATGGAACAGAAAATATCAGGAATATCTGGGATTTATGCCAAAGAATCATCAGGAAGGAATCCTGCAGGATGTGCACTGGGCTTCAGGATGTGTAGGATATTTCCAGGGATATGCACTTGGAGATGCTTACGCTGCACAGTTTGCTCATAAGCTTCTTACTGATTGTCCGGATGCATTTGAAAAGTTGGAAAAGGGAGACTCATCTGCAATTGGAAACTGGTTAAAAGAACATATTCACCAGTACGGACAGACCTATTCTGCGCGCGAGATGCTCAAAAAAGCAACAGGAGAAGAGCTGAATACCGATTATTATATTGAATATCTGAAAGAAAAATATTTACACTAAGCGCAGGAGGATTGACAAATGAATAAGGAATTTTACGCAGAAAATCGTAAGAGCCTGTATCAGAAACTTGAAGCGGGATCTTTGGTGGTTGTATTCAGCGGACATGCACCGATCAAGACCAATGATGAGAATTATCCGTTTTTTACAAATCGTAACTTCTTGTATCTGACAGGAATCGAGCAGGAAAATATTGTACTGATGGCTTATGTCGGAGAGGGAACAATTGAAGAAACTCTGTATATTCTTCCTCCGGATGCATTTGCAGAACGCTGGACCGGAAGACGTATAAAAGAAGAGGAAGCAGAAGAACTTTCAGGAATCACGAATTACAAATATGTGGCAGCATTCCAGAATGATCTTTCCAGACAATTATTTTCTGGCAATGTAAAGAAAGTTTATCTTGATTTTGACAAGGTTTATGAAAATACGCCGGCGGTAGAAGCATACCGTCTTGGTAATTATCTGAAAGAACATGCTCCGTTTGTTGGATTTGGCAACCTTCATCCGATTATGAAGCAGCTTCGCCTGATCAAGAAACCATGCGAGATCGAGGCGATGAAGAAAGCGGAAACGATCACAAAGGCCGGAATCGAAGCAATGATGAAAGCATCTAAACCGGGAATGTACGAATACCAGTATAAAGCAGAATTTGATTATGCACTGGCTCAGAGGGGAGTGCTTTCACCAGGATTTCCGTCTATCATTTCCTCAGGAAAGAACAACTTTAAAATTCATTATTATGATTATCGCGGACAGGCACAGGATGGAGATATGATCCTGAATGACGTTGGTGCTGTATGGGATTATGAGATCAACGATGTATCCAGGGCATTTCCGTGCAATGGAAGATTTAATGACCGTCAGAAACTGCTTTATGAGTGCATTTACAATACTTCAGAATATATGTTCAGTACACTGAAACCGGGTGTACCGCTTCTGGATGTGGATAAGATCATCCGTAAATACACATTTGAACAGTTAAAAGAAGCTGGAGTATGCAAAAATTTTGAAGATATTGGAACTTACATGTGGCACGGTGGAGCACATCATGTTGGATTTGATGTACATGACGTGGTAGAAGGAAGCGGACTTGCTGTACCGGGTGTTGTATTCTGTGTAGATATCGGTGTTTACCATGAAGAATGGGGCATTGGATTCCGTCTGGAAGATAATTGCCTGATCACAGAAGACGGATGTGAAAATCTGTCAAGAGCAATTCCGAGACAGATCGATGAGATTGAAGCATTTATGGGACGCAGATAAATAGAAAACAGGGAAAGAGGGAGCTGTATAGAAAATTACGGTTCCCTTTTCCTGAAATATGGAGAGCCAGGATATGGAAAATAGAAAATCACGGAAAAGTACATTTCTTTATGTAATACTATTAACTTTATGTGTACCACTTGCATATGTATATCTTATTCTTGTTACGGGACTGCTGGATAAAATCCAGGATGGGCATATCGGATTAACGTTGATGATTGTGTTTCTTCCACTGTTTTTTTATTGGGGACTTGTGGCAGTTGTGGGAATCATAAATATTGGACAGTCATTTAAGATATACAAAACGGGAAATCCGATTGAATGCGTGAACCGCATGCTGATCCATAAATATGGGCTGGTTGTCTTTTTCTGTGTGAATTTTCTGATTCTGTTCATTTATTATTTTTTCATAAGTATGGCAGTGCTGGTAGGAAGCCGGGGAGCCGCGATAATCTTTGCTCCGGTATTGCTGCCGTGGCTGATTGTAGCAGTCGTTTTTTCGGTTGGTGCAACATGGCTTGCTATTTTACCGGGAAGCTTTTATGGGATCCAGGTGATCCGTATGACCTATAAAAGTGGGAAAATAGGGTTTGCCGAAGCAGTTGTACATACGGTATTCCAGTTTTTCTTTCTGTTTGATGTGTTGGATGCAATGTATCTTGCAACGGAAAAATGGGGAAGAGGGAAAAAGAGTTCTGCAATTATTGGGTGTGTGTATCTGTTTGCAGTTTTTGCAACCATATATCTGATAATTAAAATGAAATCAATGTTTTAAAATACAAGCAGTTGTATCAGAGTGTTGGTATGGCTGCTTTTTGTAAATGTGAAATGAAAAAGGAAATGGAAAGGCAAATGGAAGGGGATGTTCAGCCGCGCCATTCGCAAAAGCATGTTGAATTGATGTCAGAATATTCTGAATTGCGCAAAATATAAAAACAACATTGACAATTCCGGAAAGCCGTGGTAAGATAACATTCGTTCGCTGGTCGAGACAGAGACTAAGGAGTGGCATGCAGAGGCAGAGCGGATGAAAAATAAAAAGTTTTGCATAAAAATTCGAGCATGAGTATGGGAATATTCAGACGAAAATTTTGAAAAAAGTAAATTGCAAAAAGAAATTAAAAAGCTGTTGACAAGCTCAGATGGATGTGCTATTCTATTAAAGCTGTCGCGTGAGGAACTGCTTCACAACAGCAAAAAAGAAATAA